>NZ_DKJS01000006.1:0-104426 GCF_002455205.1 Lysinibacillus sp. UBA6686
ATTTTAATGCGACGCTAGTGAATTGTATTATTAAAAATAACCAAGAATCCCCTCTTTTTTGCTCCTTCTTCATATAATGTTATCATGATGTACAAAGGGGTATGTATATAAGGAAGACTCTTCATCACAAAAATGATGTGAATTTCGCTTTCTTCTATTAATAAATCGTGTCATTTTTCATATACATTTTATATTGAAGTATTTTGACTAAGGAGAGAATATTTGTGGACATTTTCGTAAGACCTGGTGATTCACTTTGGCGTTATAGCGAAGTATTTAAAATCCCCCTCCAATTAATTATAGATTCGAATCGAAATATAAACCCCCAATTTTTAAGGGTTGGACAGCGTATTCGAATTCCTGGGTATATTACTAACGACTATCAATTAAGGCAGGGAGATTCATTTTGGCAAATTGCTCAAAATAGAAATATCCCACTAACAGCCCTTTTACTTGCTAATCCTGATCTTAACCCAAATGCCCTTCAAATAGGTCAAACCATTCGAATTCCTCAACAAATTACTTGGAGGATTATCAATGGACAGCAAAGGTACGACTATAGCATCATGATGAATGATCTAAACAAACTCCTTGATGCTTATCCTTTTCTACAAAGCTCAACAATCGGCCATTCTGTGTTAGGACATGAAATTCCAGAGATTCAAATTGGTAACGGATTAAAACGGATTCATTATAACGGCTCCTTCCATGCAAATGAATGGATCACAACTCCCATTATTTTAACATTTTTAAATGACTACCTACTTTCACTCACCAATCAAAATACGATACGGGGTATCTCTACACTTCCACTTTATCAACAAACATCCCTTTCTATAGTTCCGATGGTCAATCCTGATGGTGTCAATTTAGTAATACAAGGGCCACCTGAAGACGAAGCATTAAGAAATCAACTAATCAATTGGAACAATGGGAGCAACAATTTCTCAGGTTGGAAAGCCAATATACATGGCATTGATTTAAATGATCAGTTCCCTGCGAAATGGGAGCTAGAAAGTGCTCGTAATCCTAAAACACCTGGGCCGAGGGATTATGGTGGAGAACGACCTTTATCAGAGCCAGAGGCCATTGCTATGGCTGATTTAACAAAGAAGCGAGATTTTGCAAGAGTTCTTGCCTTTCATACACAGGGAAGAGTGATTTATTGGGGCTTTGAAAACTTGGAGCCTCCTGAGTCTAAAATTCTTGTTACTGAATTTAGTCGAGTTAGTGGCTATGAGCCCATCAATTCAGCTGGAAGCTATGCAGGCTATAAGGATTGGTTTATTCAGGATTGGCGTAGACCAGGCTTCACCGTTGAGCTGGGAAGTGGGATTAACCCTCTACCAATCAACCAATTTAACGACATCTACGAAGAAGCATTAGGAATCTTCCTTGCTGCATTATATATGTAAATCCCTGAATTATCAGAATGAAGAAAGCGTCACTAATTAATGTTACATTGCTTATACTCCTCAAAAATCCCCTGCATAAAAGGGGATTTTTTATGTTTAAAATTACTTTGACAGGTAGAGTAATGTTTGCTAATATTACTCTAACAGATAGAGCAATATATTGAAGTAGGTGACGTATGGTTCGAAGTGATATCATCCGCGGACACTTGGATTCCATTATTTTAAGACTCATTTTAGAGAAAGATCGTTATGGCTATGAGATTTCTCAGGAAATAAGTCTCCGCACAAATAATCGTTTTCAAATTAAAGAGGCAACTTTATACGCCGTTTTTCAACGTCTTGAAAAAAAGGAAGTTATTGAAGCCTACTTTGGGGATGTCTCCCACGGTGGCAAACGAAAATATTACCGAATTACCCCATTAGGAAAAGCTTATTTAAATGAGCTAGTGAAAGAGTGGTCGGAAGTTAAGGAAATTATCGACTTATTTATGGAGGGCTTAGAATGAAAAAAATTAAAAATCATATTGATGAGCTTTTTAAGGACTTTCCTCGTAACCACGAAACGGAAATGATCAAACAGGAAATCATTCAAAATCTTGAAGAAAAAGTATTTTACTTAATGGATCAAGGCAAAGAGGAAGAGGATGCTATTAATAAAGCAATCGTGGAGTTTGGGGATATTGAGGATTTAAAACAGGAATTAGGTGTAAAAGAGCCCGAAAAGAAAAACATGTCGAGATTAAATTTGGAATTTTCTCTATGGGGTAGTGGCTTAATTATTGCGTTTTTTATCTTTATAAACATTTATTATACTCCCCATATAATCTGGGCGATTTATCCCATTTTCGCTATTTTATGGTGGCCACTCGCAATGTACTTTGTTTGGTCACGGAAGAAATGGAGTGAATAAACATGAAGAATTTAATTAATTTTTCCATTGCTGGTAGTTTAATGACCATGATATTTTTAGGAATTGTCAATTATACAACATCACCACAAACAGCATGGTTTATTTATCCCTGTTTATTACTATTGCTATGGCCAATTACTTTATTTTTTATGATTAAAAAAATGTATAAACAATATTCAGTTATTTGCAGTGCCATAATTATTGCATTTCTTATCATTGAAAATTATTTATATTCACCTGAGCATTTATGGTTTATCTATGCGATTTATCCAATCATCTGGTGGCCAATTCTTATGTACTTGGATGAAAAAGCAAAAACCTTAAAAATTGCGCTAGTAGGCTTTGCAACTACTATCATTTATTATTCCATTTTAAATATTATTTTATCCCACCCATATCCTTGGGCGATTTATCCGGCATTTTTAGTCACATGGTGGCCCTTAGCTTTATATCATGCACAAAGAAAAACATTTGTAGCATTCTCTGTTACTGCTTCAATGCTTATTAGTATCTTTTTTATTACAGTAAATATTGTCTCTACACCAAGAGTTATATGGGCAATCTACCCAATTTTTGTAGTCTTGTGGTGGCCCCTAAGCATGTATTTTTATGTTTATAAAAGGAAAATGTACAATTCAACAAATTTTACTAAGAGAATCTAAACAGTTTAACATCGAAATGGAAGTTTATCCTATATAGAGCAATAAAAAAGGAATTTATTGAATTTAATGAATGGATGGTCGAATCAAATAAATTCAATTTGAACGAGAGCATGTTTTGAATAATACCGAAGCACGCTCTTTAGATTTGTCCTTTTTTCAGTTAACATCATTCATAGCAGTGATTGCATCGTACATCGTAGTTTTTAGACTCTCTTCTAATTGTAAAGGCCGTAGCTATTGAGGATATAAAATATAAAATAAATGCAAATTGCGCAAGCAGTGAAAAACTTAAAATTTTCTTTAAAGGGATTTTTTCAGTTACGAATGGAAAGATAAAGGAACTTACAATTTTCCCTATTACATAAATAAGCATGACGAGAGAAGCAAAGGTTGCCGAATTTGTTATTGTAAAAATTAGCAACGTAATAGTCATTGTATATAAAGACATTGCAAGCTTGCCACTGGAAATACTACCATCATAGATAATAAAAGTGCTTCCCCATCATTTACCTCCTCCCCGATAGTTTCTGCCCATTTTACTACCTTATTTAATTAAGGTCGATTATTCACTAATGTTAGCTCGTATTATATACTTACTATATAATTTAATTATTAAATAATTTAACAGGCTGTGATACTATGTCAAAAAACGATCAATTACCTTATGTAGAAGTCATTATGAGAGAAATGCTGGAAATACAGCAAAAGTCGAAAATGTTTGTCAATCTTCTATCTGAAGGGGAATCCTTATCTCAAAATCAACTAATTCTTTTGCTCCAGCTAAAAATAAATTCCGGTATGAAAGCAACCGAAATTGCTGATTTCTTCAGTGTGACTCCTGGTGCCGTTACATCAATGTGCGATAAGCTGGAAAAATTAGAATTAATACATCGTGTTAGAGAAAGTGGGGACCGACGTGTTGTGAAAATTGTATTAACGAATTATGGTGAAACTAAGGTTCAAAATTTATTTTTAAAGTTCTCTCAAGAAAAACTTACTGATATGGCTAAGGTTTTGAGTGATGTTAATCAGTTAATGAAAAAAATATTTTAGGATTTCATAAAGATGAAGTCCTTTTTTATTGCCCAGAAAATATGTAAGGTCATTCATGAAATTCACATTATCTCATTGGTTCATTATTCACTTGCACAACTGATTTATATCATATAAACTACTAAAAAATTATTATTATTCATACCCTTCTTAATATAAATACTATTAAAAATATTCTGATTCGATTTAAGATAAATATTATAATGGAATATAAGAGGTGAGTTCATGCGTTTAGAAGTGAATCAAAAATTAGATTTAAAATTAGCTATGACAAAACAACTGAGACAAGCAATAGAGCTATTACAAATGCCTTCAGATGAGCTTGAAACATTTCTTATAGAACAATCACTTTCAAACCCCTTAATTGAAGTGAAAGATAGCTTTCACTTTAAGGAAGGTTATCATACAAGCAAATATATGAATCTACCCGAAAACAATACGGAGTACAGGATATCAAATGTAGATCACCTTTTAAGTGAAATTCGTTTAACTAATCATTCATCTGAAGACTATCAGATTCTTCAACAGCTTATTCTAAACTTAAATGAGTTTGGCTATTTACCAAATGCAACTCAGTTATTTTCACAGTCACAATACAATCACGCTTTACAGCTTCTGAAAAATTTAGATTATGTAGGCGTGGGGGCTACAAATTTAAAGCATTGCCTACTATTACAACTAGATGCTTTCTATCCGGATGAATTATTTGCAAAGGAAATTATTCAATATCATTTAGAAAAATTAGCTAATCGCAAATGGAATGATATAAAAAAATGTTTACAAATAGATGAAGAAGAATTGAAATATACTATAAATATTATAAAATCATTAAACCCAAAGCCTTTTATACCTGATTATTCTAGTATGTCTGAAGTTGTTCGTCCCGATATCATAATTGATATTAAAGATGATTTCATTACTTACGCTTTAAGTAATTGGTTCTCCCCTTCTATTACTATGACGAAAATAGAGTCGATGTACTTATCAGCAGAAGACCGGAAACAAATGAATAAATGGGAAAAGGATTACAACTGGTTATCTCAATCCCTTGAACAACGAAGAGAGACAATGATTGCTATAATGGAGTACTTAATACAAGAGCAATTGGAAGCCCTTAAAAATGGACTACAATTTATAAAACCAATGACTCTTAAGGATATATCCGTAGCTATTAATCGTCACGAATCTACTGTTAGTAGAGCAACGATGAACAAATATATTCAGGCTCCCTGGGGAACTTTCTTAATGAAAAATTTATTTTCATCTAAGGTAACCACTCATTCTGGGGAAGATATCTCTAAAGAAAAAATAAAAACACAAATTCTTGAACTTGTGAAAAATGAAAACAAGAAAAAACCATTATCCGACAACAAAATACTGGAGCTCATTTGCAGCCAGGAAGAGGTTGAGCTATCTAGAAGAACTATCGCTAAATACCGAGATGAATTAAATATCCCTTCATCCTCTAAACGAAAGGAATTGTAGAATGCAAAGAAAGGTGAAGAGAATAGCTAAGCTCTTCTTCACCTTTTGATATATTAAAGGGGAATTTTTTTAATGATCGTCATTTTTTTCTTGTTAAGTTTTCCATCTGCTTGTAATTTACATCTTTCTCAAACCACATTTTTATTGCCTTGTGATTTTGCATAACTAGCATGGTCATACCGTTTTGTATACGGGCTCCTAAATTTTTAGCTTGCTTAAGAAATGCTGTATATTGGGGATTATAGATGACATCCGAAACAACTGCATTTTCTTTTAGCTGTACAATATTTAGAGGCATGGCATCTGTATGGGGCCACATACCTATAGGGGTAGTTTGAATGATAATATCGTATTTAACTGTTTGCTGTTCAGCTTCTTCGTAGGATATGACCCTGACATTCGGCTTATCTATCGTATTTTTCACCTTATTTACGGTACGGTTTGTTATATCAATTTCAACATCTTCAAATTGCAGGAGCTCAAAATAGATGGATTTAGCAACTCCTCCAAATCCAATCAAAAGAATTTTCAATCCGTTCAAATCTGATAGGCTAAACTCTTGTAAAAGCCCTGCTAACCAGGCTTGACCATCAAAATTATATCCAATAAGCTTGCCGTTCACTGCTTGAATAATATTAACAACACCAGTATTTTTAGCAGTTATATCTAATTCATCTATATATGGAAGCACCTTCTCCTTATAAGGAATTGTAACAATTAATCCTCCTTCACGGCTGGATTTTAAATGCATCATAAAATTTTTTAATCCATCATCCTCCACTTCAAATTTTTGAAACGAGGCTTGAATATTATTCTCTTTATAGGTTTCATTTTGCAGTAAAGGCGAAAGCGAGTGCTCTAAGGGGTTTCCCAAAATACCATAGACTTGAATAAATATCACCCTCTCTATTGTTATTGATTCCAAATAACTAGCTTTAACTCTGTCATTTCCTCTATAGCATATTTTACACCCTCTCGGCAGTTACCACTTTCTTTCACACCTCCATATGGCATATGGTCTACTCTAAATGTTGGTATGTCATTGATAACTACTCCACCTACTTCTAAAAGATGCATGGCTTTTGAAGCGTTTTGAATATCATTTGTAAAAATACCAGCTTGTAATCCAAACCGAGAATCATTTATTGCATCAATCGCTTCTTGAACAGCACTAATTTTATTTACTGTCACAATTGGCGCAAAGACCTCTTGGCATGATACTTTTGAAGTCGAAGGTACTTCAGCTAAAATAGTAGGCTTTAAAATATTTGCCTCTATTTGGCCTCCACTAATTAATTTTGCTCCGTCTGCTATTGCCTCATCAATCCAGCTTAGAGCACGATTATTGTCCTCTAAACTAATCAGCGTCGAAATATCAGTCGTTATATTCAACGGATCTCCCATTACCAATTTCTCAGCCTTTTCTTTAAACTTTTGCAAAAATTCTTCTGCTACACTTTCATGCACATAAATTCGTTGTAATGAAATGCAAATTTGCCCTTGATTTGAAAATGCCCCAACCACACATTTGTCAGTTATCATATCAATATCTGTATGTTGATCGATGATTAATCCTGCATTCGATCCTAGTTCCAAGGAGACTTTCTTTAGTCCAGCACGTTGTTTTATACCTAATCCAACACCTGGACTTCCAGTAAACGTAACCATCTTTACTTTTTCACTTTCTACTAAAACATCTCCAACTGTTCTTCCACTTCCAGTTATCAAATTAAATGCGCCTTTAGGTAAATCTGTTTGACTTAATAATTCCGCTAAAAATATGGATGATAACGGTGTTTGGGAAGCTGGTTTTAGAACAACTGTATTACCCGCCGCAATTGCTGGCCCTAATTTATGTGCAACTAAATTCATCGGGAAATTGAAGGGCGTAATAGCTGCCACCACTCCTAATGGTTCACGAATTGTTAATCCAATTTTATTTACACCATTTTTGGCAGCATTGATTGGTAGAACTTCACCGTAAATTCGTTTTGCCTCTTCTGCCGCAAATTTATAAGTTTCTATCGTTCGTTCTACTTCGCCTATTGCAAATTTCAAAGGCTTCGCAGATTCTAATGAAATAATCTCTGCAGCTTTTTCTTTATTAGCAATTAATAGATTTACCAACTGTTCTAATATATTTGAGCGCTCATACGCTGTTAGGTTTCTCATTACTTTAAATGCTTCCTGTGCTGCATCGATTGCCTCTTCCACCTGCTCAGTTGAAGCCTGGGCGATATTTGCAATCGTTTGTTGTGAATAAGGTGACTTTAAATCACTATATATTTCACTTTCTCTCCATTGTCCATCAATATATAAATTTTTTCTCATCGTGATAAAACACCTCCATCGACTGGGATTAAAATACCTGTAACATAATCAGATGCTTTGGTAGCCAAAAACATTGCTGTCCCTACAATATCTTGAGGATCACCCCATTTTTTAGATGGAATCCGATCCTCAAATTCTTTTTTACGTACTGGATCCTGTAAAATATCGGAATTCATATCTGTTAAAATATACCCTGGGGCAATGGCATTTACTTGAATCCCATATTGAGCCCATTCATTAGATAATGATTTTGTTAATTGTAGTACTGCACCCTTACTCGCTGAATAAGGTGAAGAATTGTACGCTCCAACAATGGATACGATGGAGCTTAGATTAATAATTTTACCCTGTCCAAATTTTTTCATTTCAGCTGCAGCCAATCGACTTAATTCAAATAAAGATAGGACATTTAAGTTAAATATTTTTTGCCATGTATCTAATGGTACATCCACCGCTGGACTACGCTTAATAATACCAGCGCAGTTAATAAGAACATCTAATTTTCCATCTAATAGCTCTAAAGCTTGTTTAAAATATAGTTTTATTTTCTCGACTTCCATTAAGTCGCATTTAATATAGCCAACATTTAAAGAGCTAAGTGACGCTACATTATCAGAAATATCTAAAACAACAATTTCAGCTCCAGCCTGCTTAAAGGCCTTAACAAATTCGTGTCCAATTCCTTGGGCCCCACCAGTTACAATTATTTTTTTTCCTTTTAGATTAAAAAGTTCAGTGAAGTCTGTCATGTTAATGAACCCCTTTACCAATACTTAAATTAGCTACTTCCATAAATATTTCAGACAGAGAAGGGTGTGGTTGAATCATTTCAGCCATTTCATACACGGTACCTTCAAGACTCATATACGCCGATCCTTGTCCAATTAATTCTGTTACATACGGACCTACCATACACATACCATAAATTTCACCATATTTAGAATCTGTAAATACTTTGACAAAGCCATCTTTTTTTCCTAAAGTCTGAGCTTTTCCATTTCCAAAAAGATTATATTTAGTAACTGTGTAATCAACACCCTTACTTTTCAAGTCATTTTCTGATTGGCCAATACTTGCAATTTGTAAATTTGTATAAATGCATCTTGGCACGATAGAATAATCCATTTTCTTTTGATTGCCTAAAATATTCTCAATAACAGTTAACCCTTCTGCACTTGCAACGTGAGCAAGCTGGTATCCACCTATTACATCTCCGACCGCATAAATAGTTGAAATATTGGTTTGTAAATAGTCATTAACTTTAATAAATGCTCCATTATATGCTAGATCTATGTGCTTGGTCGCAGAATCGTTAGGTGTCCGCCCTACTGCGATAAGTAGCTCTTCTGAAGAAATGACAACTTTCTCGCCCGATTTCTTCTCAACCACTAGCATCTTACATCCATTTTCTTCACTTACACTTGTCACAAGGTGGTCTGTTAAAATATTAATTCCTTTGTCGTGAAGCTTTTTGTGTAAAGCTTTTGAGGCTTCCTCATCCTCCATAGCAATAATTCTGTTGCTATATTCAATAATCGTCACTTTCGATCCTAAACTGCTAAATACATCTGCTAGCTCTACGCCTATTACCCCACCACCAACAATCGTTAGAGACTTCGGTAATGTTTTAAGATCAAAAATTGTATCTGTTGTATGATATTGCACATTCTCTAAGCCTTCTACTTTCGGAATAAGTGGACGGCTTCCTGTTGCAATAATAATATTTTTTGTTGAAAGAATAGTCTTTTCATTATTTGAAATGACTTCAACCTCTTGAGAATTTTTTATTAATCCTACTCCATTAAATACTTCTACTTTTCTAGCTTTTAATAAAGATTGAATACCCATTCTTAAATTTTTAAGAACGGAATTTTTGTAGGTAACCATACCCTCCATGGAAAATTCCACGTCTTTTACTAAAATCCCACGTTGCTTTCCTTGCTCAATTTCCTCTAGTATTTCTGCATTTTTTAGATAGGTTTTTGATGGGATACAGCCTTGATTCAGGCAAGTTCCACCAAGCTGTTCAGCCTCTATAAGCGCAACCCTTAGTCCTTCACTAGCTCCCCTCAACGCAGCAACATATCCGCCAGGGCCTCCGCCAATTATGATTACATCAAATGTTGTCATATTCTCACCTCAACTTAAACAAGCATTCTAAATGGATTTTCTAGATTTTCTTTCAAGTCTGTCATAAACTGAGCTGCCGGTGCTCCGTCAATTATTCGATGATCAAACGATAATGATAATTGCATCATTGAATTTATAACTACCTCGCCATTTTTTACAACTGGCTTTTCCACAATTCTTCCTACACCTAAAATCGCTGACTGTGGCTGATTAATAATCGGTGTAAATGAATCCACAGCATACATACCTAAATTACTAATCGTAAAAGTACCGTTTTCAAAATACTCTGGACTTAATTTTCCATTCTTTATGTTTGCAACTATTTCTTTACTTCTTTTTACAATCTCCGCTAAGCCTATTTGATCTGTATTTTCAATTACTGGTACTACTAAACCTTCATCTAGAGAAACAGCAAATCCAATATTGACCTCTTCATAAAAATGAATTTCGTTATTCTGTAATGAAATATTTAATGCTTTATTTTTAGATAATGTATGTGCAACTGCTTTAACAATTAAATCATTATAGGATAATCGATACCCTGTTTCTTTCTCAATGACAGGTAGTAATTGTTTACGCAGAATTACACATTCCGTCATATTGATTTCTGTTGTCAATGTTACATGTGGTGCGGTGTAATAGCTTTCGCTCATTCGCTCTGCAATGACTTTTCTCATGCCTTTTAACGGTACTTTTTTGAGCTGTGAAGATTCTCTCTCTTGTGCTGATGTTGTCTTAGTAACAGCAGACAAGACATCCTTTTTCGTTATTTTACCGTGCTGTCCTGAGCCAATTAAATCTTTATCATCTATCTTTAGATCCTGAACCATCTTTTGTGCCAATGGCGTGATTTTAGATGTATCTTGTTGTAAGTAATTTTCGACATCCTGTTTTTGTACGCGACTGTTTGGACCTGTCCCAGATACAAGAGAAAGGTCAACCCCATTATCTTTTGCAAGCTTGTTGGCAGCAGGTGTTTTTCGCACTTTTTCTTGCTCATTGACTTCTTCCAATTTATTTTCTTTTGATTCTGAGAAGTTTTCAGTTTGCTCTATTGCCTCATTTTCTTCACCCATATAGGCAATAACTTCATGTACTTTTACCGTACTACCTGCATCATATAATTTTTTTAATAGATGTCCTGAAGATTCAGCTTCTACTTCTAGAACAATTTTATCTGTTTGAATTTCAGCAATGGGATCGCCTTCCTCGATAAACTCACCATCATTTACTAGCCAACTAACAATGATGCCCTCCTCCATCGTTGCTCCTAATTTGGGCATTACCACTTCTCTTGCCATTTTAGTTCACCTCTATTTGTTCATTAATTCTAAACATTTTTGATAAATATCTGATACTTGAGGGATTGCAGCCTTTTCAAGTTTTGGGTTGTATGGTATTGGTGCCTCTATTCCACCTAATCGTAAAATCGGTGCATCTAAGTAATCAAAGGCATCACTCTCTGCGATTAAACTAACAATTTCTGTACCAAATCCGCCTCTTTTCACTGCCTCATAAACGACTAGTACTCTTCCAGTTTTCTTGACAGATTCCAAAATTGCTTTTTCATCTAACGGAACAAGTGTCCTTGGGTCAATTACCTCCACATCAATTCCCTCTTGTTCTAGCTTTTGTGCAGCTTCTACCGCATGATTTACCATCATACCTGTAGCAATAATAGTAATGTCCTTCCCCTCTCGTTTAATATCTGCGACTCCAAGAGGAATTTCATAAGATTCTTCAGGCACATCTCCTTTTAGGTTATAAAGCATTTTATGCTCATAGACTAGAACTGGATTGTCATCTTTTATTGCAGCTTTTAGTAACCCCTTAGCATCGTAAGCATTGGAAGGTTGTACAACTTTTAGGCCTGGTATATGTGTCATCCAGGCTTCTAAGCTCTGTGAATGTTGTGCTGCAAATCCTGCACCGGAGCCAGCTGGTAATCTAACTACCATAGGAACCTTTGCTTTCCCTCCAAACATATAGCGCATTTTCGCCGCTTGATTTACGATATTATCCATAGCAATTACAACAAAATCCGAAAATTGAATTTCTAAAATTGGGCGCATGCCTGTCATTGCTGAACCTACCGCACAGCCACTAATTGCTGCTTCTGAAATAGGAGTAATGCGAACTCGTTCAGGACCAAATTCATCAATCATTCCACTTGTGACACCAAAAGCACCACCATATACTCCGATGTCCTCGCCCATAATAAATACGTCATTATCCTCACGCATTACCTGAGTCATTGCTTCTTTAATAGCTTCTGAATAACTAATTTCTCTCATCTTGATTTCTCCTTTTCCCCTAGGCATAAATATCTGTCATTAAAGTATCTAAACTTGGATCATCACTATTTTCAGCATATTCAACCGCTTCTTTCATCTGGTTTTGAGCTTTTTCGTTTAACTCTATGAATTCGTTTTCATTTATGACATTATTAGAAACTAGAATTTCCTTAAAAGCTTCGATTGGATCCTTAGCTTTCTTCCATTCCTTCTCCTCTTCGCGCGTTCTATATTTTCGAGCATCACTTCTTGAATGTCCTTCCCATCGGTAAGTTTCCGCTTCAATTAAAGTAGGACCCATACCCTGCTTCGCACGTTCGACTGCAGCTTGTGTCGCTTTAATAACCTCTAAAATGTTATTACCGTTAATCGTTTCGCTAGGAATTCCGTAGCTCGATCCTCTGACAGCAATGGACTCTATATTTGTCATTTCCTTAATAGAACCTGACATTCCATATAGATTATTTTCACAGAAGAAAATTATAGGAAGCTTCCAAATTGAAGCAAGATTCAGGGATTCGTGGAACGCCCCTTCGTTTGTTGCACCATCTCCGAAGAAGCATAGTACTACATAGCCTAATTCCTTCATTTTAGATGTTAAAGCAGCGCCGACACCAAGCGGGAGACCAGCTGCTACAATACCGTTCGCCCCAAGATTCCCAACTGTCATATCAGCGATATGCATTGAACCACCTTTACCCTTACAATGGCCTGTTACCTTTCCAAGTAGCTCTGCGACCATCTTATTAACATCTGTTCCTTTAGCAATACTATGTCCATGGCCGCGATGTGTGCTTGTAATCTTATCTTCGTTATTTAGTGGGAAACAAGCACCTACCGCTGTAGCCTCTTGACCAATACATAGATGCATAGTTCCATGAATTTTTCCTTGTTGATAGAGTTGTTTCAATGTCTCTTCGAACTTTCTGATGAGAATCATGTCATACAACATTTTCTTTAAATCCTGATTGTCTAAGCCTAATTCCTGAAATAATAATTCATTTGACATATTTAGAACCTCCTAAAAATATTTACATTAATTATTAATGCAAAAAGCATGCCAACTTTTATTGATGCAAAAACCCAGTATTTTCTCATCGAACTAGAGAAAAAATGATGTATAATTGTGCCCAAGTGATGAATTATTACATCATGTCTACTTAAGGGGGAGTATGAATGTTTTACAATCAATTAAAAATACTTGGGGTTATAGAGTGGGATCAAAATAGAGATGTTCTAGTATGTAATGAAACTGCCAAGACTTATGAAAAGTTTTTTGATGATATAAAAAAACAAATTTCTAATGGTTATAAATATTTTTGTATGTTGAATTCTAACTTGGAAATAAATGTTTTAAACAATGTTGAGGATTTTTCTAAGCTAACAATTTTTTTATTACCTCTAACAGAATCCGTTAGCTTAAACCAGGAAATTGATAAATTGGATAATTTAAAAAAAGAACTTGATGAAGTTATTAATTCATCGTTTGACGGTATTGTTATTTCTGATGCCAAAGGGAAGATTATGTATCAGAATCCTGCTTATGAAAGAATTACAGAGCTTTCAACTGAATTTTGTATAGGAAAAAACCTACAATCATTAGTTGACAAAGGAATTATTGATGTTTCTGCATCATTGAAGGCTATCAAGGGGAATCGTGCTATTACAATAAGTCAGAAGATTAAAACAGGGAAAAGCGTTTTAGTTTCAGCCGTTCCAATCAGAAACAAGCAAGGCGAAATCATTAAAATTGTGAATAATGTTCGTGACTTAACCCAGCTAAATAATTTAGAGACAGAAATTCAACAATTAGAAATCAAAAATCAAAGAATCCATGAAGAATTACAACAATTAAAAGGGATTAGTGATCCGAAATATTCAATTATTGCACATTCTACACAAATGAAAGATGTTATTGACCGTGCTTTAAGAGTTGCACAAATTGATTCGGGCGTATTAATTCAAGGGCCGTCTGGTGTAGGTAAAGAAAAAATAGTAGATTTAATACACCGAAATAGTATTCGCAAGGACGGACCTTTGATTAAAATTAATTGTGGTGCAATCCCTGAATCTCTTCTTGAATCGGAATTATTTGGGTATGAATCGGGTTCTTTTACGGGTGCTACCAAAAAAGGCAAGGCTGGATTATTTGAGGCCGCTAATAATGGGACAATCTTTTTAGATGAAATTGGAGAAATGCCATTACAGCTTCAAGTAAAACTATTACGTATACTTCAAGAGCGGGAAGTTGTGAGAATTGGCGGTACAACACCTATTCAAGTAGATGTCCGTGTCATTGCTGCAACAAACAGGAATTTATCGGATATGATTGAAGAGATGAAATTTAGAGAGGATTTATATTATCGACTTAATATTATTCCAATCAAAATTCCACCGCTTGAGCAAAGAGTAGAGGATATCATTCCTCTTATTTATCATTTTACGAATAATTTAAACATTAAATATGGATTAAACCGTTCTTTTTCATCTGAAGTGCTTGAAACGTTTGCGAACTATAAATGGCCAGGGAATGTCAGAGAGTTACAGAACATCGTAGAACGAGTTGTTTTGATGAGTCAACATTCAGAGATTACGATGGATGATCTACAAAGGGAATTAAACTTAAACAGCGATAGCAGCATTCAAGTATCAAATAGCAATACTTTAATTACTCACCATTTACCTTTAAAGGATCAAGTTGAATCGTTTGAGGAAAGTATTATTCGAGAAGCAATTAAAATTTATCCTAGTATAAGAAAAGCAGCAACCGCATTAAAAATTGATCAGTCTACACTTGTAAGAAAACTACAAAAATATAAAATAGAGAACCATTCTTAATAAAAAGTTGATCTCCTGTTTTTCATTATAGTAGAAATCTTCTTTTTTAGATTTGAAAAGTTAAAAAAGTCGATTTGAATCACATTTTTTGTGGCAAATCGACTTTTTCTTTTTTAGAGGTAAAATAACATTATTTGCCAGATAATAAGTGTGGTAAAAATAACGTTAATTGAGGCACAAATGTAATGATGCCTAGTAATATTAGTAACGCTACTAAAATAGGTGTTAGATGTTTAAAGGTTTCTTCAAAACGTATATTTGCCACTTTTGCCCCAATAAACAGATTTAATCCCAATGGTGGTGTTAATAGGCCTAACGTCAAGTTAAAGCATACGATCATCCCAAAATGTAATGGATCTACTCCTAAAGGTATAACGATTGGTAATAGTAATGGGACGAATATTAATAATGCTGCAACAGTTTCAATAAACATTCCTACAACTAATAAGAAAAGGTTAATTAACACTAAAATGATAATCGGATTTGTTGTAAAGTCTGAAATACCATTTGCTATATATTGTGGCACTTGCTCTAATGTTAAAATTTTACCGAAGAACGTTGCAGTACCAACAAAAATCATAACAGATCCAGATGTAACGGCAGCGTTTAAAAATACATCCATTAAATCACTGAATCGTAATTCTTTATATATGAATATACTTACGATTAAACTGTAAACAACAGCAACTACCGCTGCTTCTGTAGGCGTGACAATACCACCATAAATCCCACCTAAAATAATAATAGGGGCTAATAATCCGAACTTTGCTTCATTTAATGATCGCCAAAAGCCTATTTTTTCTTCCTCTGGTTGTTGGTCCACATAGCCTTCTTTTTTACATACAATATAGTTAATGATGACTAATATCACTGCAATTAATAAACCTGGGACAATACCAGCGATAAACAAATCACTAATTGATACCCCTGCCATGATCCCGTAGAAAATAAAGACAATACTTGGTGGTATGATAGGACCAAGGGCACCTGCACTTGCTGTTAATGCTGCGGCATATGGTTTCTTATAACCACTGTTAATCATGTGTGGTATCATAATTCCGCCGATACTGGCAACCGTTGCTGCACCTGATCCAGAGATTGCTGCAAAAATCAAACTTGCAAGTATTGTAATTAAACCTAAGCTTCCTGTCCAGGATCCCACCATTGATTTGAAGAAATCAATAAGTCTTCTAGAAATCCCCCCTGTACTCATTAATTCTCCCGCTAAAATGAAAAATGGTACAGCTAATAATGAGAACGAATCATTCGATGTAAATGTCGCTTGAATAAGAAATGAAATAGGTATTGTTCCTTCAATTAGAACAACAGTTAACGCAGAAATAGCTAAAGAAATTGCAATTGGTATATTTATTAATAGACATAGAATAAATACAATTGTGAGAATTCCAATGGCCCCTAACATTATTTCTCACCCTCTTTTCTCTTTACAAAAACATCTAATATCTCCACTACAAAAATTCTTATAGCCATTAAAAAATACCCAATTGGAATCCCTAAATAGACTACCCCCATTGGTAAATTAAGTGCTGCTGAGGTTGCGCTTTGTTTATATAAATTAAATGCATATTGAAAGCCCAAATACGAAATATATAAACTGAACAGCATCCATATAAAACTACCTATCAAGTTCACATATGGACGAATTTTTTTGGGGATAATCATATTCAATGCTTCTACTCTAATATGTGCTTTCGTAATGACAGCATAGCTTGCACTAATAAAAACAAACCAAACAAACAAATATCTTGATAGTTCTTCTGCCCAAACAATTGAGGAGTTAAAAACATATCTTGAAACCACAGCTGCAAACATAACTAATGTCATAATTAATAGAATTGCAAAGCTAGCATAAGCTTCAATTGGTTTCTTCATAGGCTTCTCCATTGCTTGTCCCCTCCCTTTGTACCCTTGTAATTTCAATATGTTTCATTACAAGGGCAATATGTTGAATTTTATTTCTCAGGAAATTATTTCAATTCCCCTAGTAATTTAATAGCTAAATCATAATTTTCCTGACCAATTGCATCCATGTTCTCTTTGGCAACGTTTATTGTTGCATCTTTAAATTTCTTTCTCTCTTCTTCAGATAATTCAACTACATCTACACCTTTATCTTTTAAGCCTTCGATAGCATCTTTTTCAGCTTTGGTTACAAGGTCTATTGCATGTTTTGTATATGAAGCTACAGATTCATCTAACGTTTTTTTCATATCTTCGCTTAAACCATCATAGAAATCCTTATTTACTAGCACACCATGTAATAATAAAATGTGATTTGTCGCTGTAAAATGGTTATTTACTTCATAAAAGCGATCTCCGTAAATTAAAGGTGTTGTTGTAGAAACACCATCGATCGTCCCTTGCTGTAACCCTGTAAACACTTCACTATATGCCATTGGTGTTGGATTTGCTTTCATTGACTTCAATGTACTTAAATGTAAATTCGCTGATGAGCTTCTAATCTTTAAACCTTTTAAATCTGATGGTGCCTTAACAGATGTTTTACCGTTTAAAATGCTATAGTAGCCTAAATCAATGAATCCAAGCAGATACATATTGGATTTATCAGCAACCTCTTTCTTTAATAAGTCACCATATTCTCCCTCTAGGAAAGTGTAAAACTGTTCACGGCTATCAAATAAAAAAGGTACATCGAAAATATTAAAAGCATTTGCACCAATTGAATTCGCAATACCGTATGCAGATGTTGTTGACAATTGAATCGTACCGTTTTGTAATAATTCTGCTGTTGTTTCATCAGAAGTAGTTAATGTACCACCATTATAAATTTCAACTTTTACATCGCCATTGCTTCTCTCTTCAATGGTATCTTTAAAATTTTCATATCCTAAATTTAAAAAGTTATTGGCATCGACTTGGTTTGCCATTTTTATCGTAATTGCTTTACCATTCGATGCTGATTCTTTTCCACCATTGCTTGAACACGCTGCTAAAAATATTAACGACAATGCCATTATTGAAAACATTAATTTCTTTAGTACTTTTTTATTTTTCATTGTATAAGCCTCCTATTTTTCACAAAATTAGTTCAATTGATTTGACAATTATTGTCCAATTCTACAGGTTTAAAAATTCATTTTAGATTGCCCACCATCTACATTGATGGTTGCACCAATAATCCAAGAAGCTTTTTCAGACGATAAATAAACGACTACATCTGCAATTTCTTCTGGTTTACCAAAGCGACCTGCTGGAATATCATTCTTTACAAACTCTTCAATTTTATAAGGATCCTCTCTTGTTAACCTTCCCCAAACGCCACTTTCATGATAAACGCTACCAGGCGCAATGCTATTAACCCTTACACCGTATTTAATGACTTCGTGTGCTAACGCTTTCGTGAAACTTATTAATGCTGCTTTTGCATTATTGTAGGTTGCCTTGCCTCCACTTTCCCTACCATAAATAGAAGAAATATTAATAATATTGCCGCTTCCTTGTTTCTTCATATGTTTAAGAACCAATTTGCTAAGATGTACACTCGAAAAGTAATTTAATTCAAATGCTTCATAGAAATTCTCCATGGGCGTTTCTAATATACTAGAGCCATTACTTCCCCCAGCATTATTTATCAATATATCGATATGATCATGATCTAATATGTATTTTTCAATTAGACCTTCACGCTCATAATTATTCGTAATATCAGATTGATAGGTTGTTACATTTTTTAACTGCAGTTTTGCTTCATTCAAATGCTCTATAGAACGACCAACAATTGAAACGTTTGCATTTTCTTCTATAAATCTTTTTGCTATTTCCAGTCCAATACCTTTTGAACCACCAATAATCAATACATTTTTTCTAGCTAAATTCAACTCCATATTATTGCTCACTTTCTTGGGATTATCGTTTAACCACCCAATTTTTATCTTCCTAAAAACCCACCGTCTACCGGTAAGAGGATCCCATTGATATAGTTTGATTTATCTGAGCATAAAAATTGTAAAGCACCTGCTAATTCATTCGGCTCGCCAAAGCGTCCAGCAGGTATACGGCTAATTAGTGATTGATATCTTGACTCATCTTCAAGAATAAATTGATTTAATGCTGTATTATAATATCCAGGAGCAATTGCATTTACATTAATACCCTTTTTAGCCCATTCATTGGATAATGATTTTGTCAGTTGGGCAACCGCTCCTTTACTTGCAGAATAGGCAGATGCATTATAACCACCCTGTACAGCTAATACAGATGCAATATTAACTATTTTCCCAGCGCCCTTTTTCAACATTTCATGATATGCCAGTCTACTTAATTCGAATATTGCAGTAACATTAACGTCAATGATTTTTTGGAAGTCCTCAATTGGTAAATCAATCGCAGGCATCGGTTTATGGATTCCGGCATTATTTACAAGAATATCTAACTCCCCACCTAATAGTTGGACTGCTATATGGAATACTTCAGGAATTTTCTCTAAGTTCGATAGGTCAGCCCGTACCCCGTATACAGTAAATCCTTCATTCTGCATATCTTTAGCAATCTTCTCTACATCATTGGAGTAATCAATAATGCAAACCTCAACACCATATTCACAAAGTCCCTTTACCATCGCTAACCCGAGACCTTGAACGCCACCTGTAAGTATTGCTTTTTTACCTTGTAAACTTTGCATAGATTCCACCCTCTACTGAATTCGCTTTCATTAATTTGTACTCTTTTCCATCAGCTCAATAATATATCCATCTGGATCATACATATAAATAGCTTTTGATCCCTTATTTGCACCTAATGTAATTTCTACAATTTTTTTAGATCTAAATTGAACTCCAGACAATTTTAGATACTCGTACATTTCTTCTATTCCTTCAACCTTTAGACAAATATGTCCCGATCCATAATCGCATGGACGAACATTGCCTGGATATCTTTCCATGCCTACATACTCAAGTAACTCTATTTCATTCCCTCCTGGAATTCTAATAAATGCAATTTTGACCTCTTGTAAATTGACAAGTTCAACTATGTCTGAAATATATTCTTTACTTGAAATTTGTCTCGAAATTAATTCTAAACCTAACTTATTTACATAAAAATCTAAAGAAATCTCTAAATCCTTTACTGTGATTCCACTATGGATAAAACCTGTGACTTTCCCCTTCACATTTATCCCCCCTTTCGCTTCACTTTTATATCATGCAAAAATCGTGCCAATTTTAAACCGCGATGAATAGTTAGTAAATTTAGATTAATAACACAGATGTCCCATAAAAATATTTGCAAAAAATCATCACTTGATGATTTTTAACATCATTTCATTTTAGGGCTTTCCAATTTGTATTTCCTAGAAAATTTATAAGAACTCATTAGCGTAGATTTAGGTGAATTATTGGTTCTTGACAAAAGGGAGGTACATATATTTTAATTAATATATATTTCAATAATTAAAATATATATTAATCAAATTAAAATGAGGTGAATATTTTTGATTCAAAAACTCCGCACTGTAACCCTTACTAATGGCAATATTAAAGACTTAGCTACAGACTGTGAGCAATTAAATATTCGGGGAGCTGTTGCTTTACATCAAGAAATACGACTGAAAAAAATCTCAACACATGGACATAGTTCTTTTCAATCCCGTGTAACAGCACAGATTTTAAACAGTTCAGGATCATGCAGATTAAAGGATTATTGTGAAATAAACGAAATTACGAGTGCTGGTAGCTTTAAGCTGAACAATGGAAAAGTAATAAAGCTAAATAGCTCTGGAAAGTTAACCATTGAACAAAGTTTAGAGGCAGAATCTGTAGATGTAATTGGTATAGTGAAAGCAGCAAAAATAAATGCTAAAAGTTTTGCTTTAAAATTGTCTGGTGAAAGTGAGATTAAAGAACTACATGCTGATGATATTTGGATAGAGAAGGATAAGATTACCATTCTTCCATTATTAAAGAAAAAGTTAAATTGTAATTGTCTAAAGGGGAAAGTTGTACGTCTGTCGTATACGAACGCAGAAATAGTGGATGGAGACGTTGTCAACGTAGGAAGGAATTGTAAAGTCAAAACGCTTTATTATACGGAAAGCTATTCCATTGCGCCAAATTCAAAAGTGCAAAAAATTATACGGAGGGAAAAAGAATGACAATCATAAAAATTATACAAAGCTTTTTTTGCTCATTAGCCCTCCTTGTATTAGTAATCCTCTATGCTGGCTTGATTTTAAGTGCATTATTATCAATAGTAGGTGGTCTCTTACGAACAGTTGGACTTGAGCAAATCAAGATGAGCCTTTGGAGTGGTGTTGACCTTCCAGTCGCTTACAGTATTCCCCTAGCCCTTCTCGTAGCTCTGCTGCTTTTCTTTTGTTCAATCTATGTCAAACGCTCTATCCAATTTTGTTTATCAAAGCTTAAATTTTAAAATATAGAAGCACATCTTTTATTTGATAATAAAAGATGTGCTTCTAAGAATTTATAAATCTACAACTCTCCTTCAAGAAAATTGATTACGAATGTTTCAGGATTTACAACAAATTCTTTAAAGCTACACAAATCAGCATATTCTTGATGCTCCACATCATAGCAGCCAATTTGCTTTTTCTTTGAATTCCATACGATTTGTAAATCAGAATAATTGTCTACATATGCAGACAAACGTAGTAGCTTTTGACGGCCAACCTTTATTTCAAAGGTGTCTGTCAGGGTGAAAAAGTCGATATATCTGATGTCGTAATCATTGGTATCTAGCTCTAGTCGTAGCTCTTCTCCTGTAAGAAAGCTAATCAGTTCATCATTCAACTTATATTTCTTTACCTCATATTTTTTGTTCTCTAAATCATGAAGCATGGCTGGCTCCAATGCTTTCAAATAGTCAGCCAAAATAGTATTTTTAAGGCCCACCGCAATCGTATATGGGCGCTCGCCATCCTTTTCTGCTAAAGTAACGTTTGCGCCACGCTCAACCAAGTATTTCACCATTGTTAGATTCTCCATTCGTGTTGCCACCGTTAATGGGGTTGCTTGATAAGGATAAACCATATCTGGCTTATTATAGTTAATGTCCACCCCTTGATTGAGTAAATATGTAACTGTCTTCATGTCATGATTTGACACAGCTTGACGCAATACTGGACCACCGTACTGTCTTATATCCAGACCTAACTCATGAATGAGTGGAATATTATTTTTATTACCATAGTAGGCCTGTGAATAGGCACCAGACCCGACCTGATTAAGCGTGTCAAGCTTCGCTCCATGCTTTACAATATAACGCACTATATCTTCTTTACAGTAACGAACAGCTACCAAAAAGGCTGGATTACTTTTAACATTCAAATTGACACCGTGCTCTACTAACAGCCTTATCACATTCAGTCTCTGTAACCTTAGCGACAAATCTAATGGACTTAATGAGATATGTTGACTCAATATAATGTCCTCTTCAATATCCCAGCCCCCTTCAATGGCAAGTAATAAAGCTGGCACATTTCCGTTGTATATATGCATTGCCATTTCTGGTAGTTCATGAAATTTACCGATATTTTTTAGATTAATCATCTATCCCATTCCTTTCTTTATGAAAAGTATAGATAACAACTTTAGCGAAAACAACGATCTATAAGGCTAACAGGACAATGGGAAGTATTCGTTGTAATTGAAAGGTTCATTATTATTCCTTGATTTAAGTCAATGCTCCAACATCTTCATTCATTTAAAATAAAAAAAACATTTAAGGGAGGGTTTAGTATGAATAAAACAATACATGGACATTCCAATCAACAAAAGTCAGCTTTAATCGGAGGAATAGCTCTTGTCACCATGGCACTTGCCGCATTTTTTTCCTATGGTTTTGTTCATGAAAGCCTAGTACTATATGAAGATGCGAGCACCACTTTTACTAACTTGCAATCATCCAATATGCTTTTCAAAGCAGAAATCTTAGGTTGGACTATCATCCTTATTACCGATATTATCGTAGCCTGGGCATTCTATATTTTTCTAGAACCTATTAATAAGAGCCTTGCATTGCTCGCAGCATGGTTCCGCCTTATTTATACGGCTATATTGGGAATGGCCATTCTAAATTTGATTTTTGCATCGCTTCTTTCTAATGGCACAATTTATACAGAACAACTTCCAGCACATATCATGTTGTTTCTTGAAGCCTTTGAAAGCATTTGGGCTATCGGCTTAATTGTTTTTGGATTACATCTTCTGATGATAGGCTATATGGCTGTTAAAGCATCCTGTATTCCAAAGGTTATTAGTATCTTATTGTTACTGGGCGCAATAGGCTATATAAGCATTAATCTTCTTATAACGGTTTTCTCACAAGAGAATGCAGTCATTTCTGTGCTTAAACTTATCTTTAATATCCCAATGATTTTAGGAGAGTTGGGCTTTGGTATATGGTTGCTAATTAGAGGCAGAAAGGTTTCTAATACTGCTATAACATTTTCCTAATATTTATTTACTCGCTTCTTAATTCTACTTAATGACTCTGGTGTCATACCAAGATAACTCGCCAGCTGATGCTGTGGTACACGATTAACTAAATTGGGTCGTTTCTGTAATAAGGATTTGTAGCGTTCTTCTGGAGTTGATGCAATGAATGATGCTAATTCATCCTGTATTTCACCAAAGCTATGCTCAATCATCTTACGTGTCATAGCCTCTAATTGTATATATTTATTGTACATCATACTTTCAGTAACAATATCTCCTACAACTAGTATGCAATCTTCAAGACAAGCAAAAGTGTAGGAGGATTCTTTATCTTGCTTATGATGATTAAAATTTGAAATAGCCATTTCCTCTGTATAAAAGTTGGAGGTAATTTCCTTCCCTGCTTCATCTACAGAAAACTGTCGAATACAACCTTTTAAAACAAAGTAACATTTAGTAGGAACATCTCCTTGTCTAAGGATAATTGTTCCTTTTTTAAATTCTTCAGTTTCTATTTCATCAATAATGGCCTGCCGCTGTTTTGCACTAAGTGCTGAATACTTCTTCATATACTTTATTAGTATTTTTTCCATACTGCTCCCCACTCAAATTTTGTATTAAATATTTGTAAATTTGTCATTATTTACAGCATATTCTAATATAATAGAATTAATTGATACTAACGGATAAAAAAATAGAATCCCCAATCCTTTATTTGATTGAAGATTCTATGCTATGGAAACGGTTGTCCAAATGTTGCTTAAATGCTAACATCTGCCGTCTCCACATTTAGTATTTATTTTAAAGCAAGTGCTTTATTAGTTGTTTCATTAATCTCTTTCAGAAGCTCTGGATTTTGTGCTAATGACAAGCCATAAGATGGAATCATTTCTTTAATTTTTGGCTCCCATTCTTTGATATGTTGAGGGAAACATTTATTGATTACCTCAAGCATAACGTGAACAGCCGTAGAAGCACCTGGTGAAGCTCCAAGTAAAGCTGCAATTGATCCATCAGAAGCGCTTACAACTTCTGTACCGAATTGAAGCGTTCCTTTTCCGCCAGCTTCTGTGTCTTTAATTACTTGTACACGTTGTCCAGCAACAATAATATCCCAATCATCGCTCTTCGCATTTGGAATGAATTCACGTAACTCATCCATGCGCTGCTCTTTTGAAAGCATAAGCTGTTGGATTAAATATTTTGTTAATCCCATCTCTTTAACGCCTGCCGCTAATAGAGTTGTGATATTATGCGGTTTTACAGAAGCAAATAAGTCCATATTTGAACCTGTTTTTAAGAACTTAGGTGAGAACCCTGCAAATGGTCCAAATAATAATGATTTTTTGTTATCAATATAACGTGTATCAAGATGTGGAACTGACATTGGTGGAGCACCAACTTTTGCTTTTCCGTACACTTTTGCATGATGCTTTTCAGCTACTTCTGGATTATTACATTGTAAGAATAAACCACTAATTGGGAATCCACCAATATGTTTTCCTTCAGGAATACCTGATTTTTGTAGCAATTCTAGGCTTCCTCCACCAGCGCCAAGGAAGACAAATTTTGCTGAATGATATTCCATTTTACATCCATCTAAATCATGTACACGTACTTCCCATGTTCCATCGCTTGCTTGTTTTAAACTTTCAACACTGTGATTATAGTTAATATCTACATCCATTGTTTTTAAGTGATCAAATAACATACGTGTTAAAGCACCAAAGTTAACGTCAGTACCAGTGTCAATTTTTGTTGCAGCAATAGCTTCGTCTGCAGTACGGTCTTGCATGATAAGAGGAATCCATTCCTTTAGTTTTTCTGGATCATCAGAAAATTCCATACCTTGGAATAAAGGATTTTTCGTCATTGTTTCATGACGTTTTTTTAGGAACTCAACATTGTCTTTTCCTTGTACTAAGCTCATATGTGGTAAAGGCATAATGAAGTCTTGTGGGTTATTGATTAGTTTATTGTTTACAAGATGAGACCAAAACTGTTTTGAAACATGGAACTGCTCATTAACGTTAATCGCTTTGCTGATATCGATTGATCCGTCTTTTTTCTCTGAAGTGTAGTTAAGCTCACATAGTGCAGCATGCCCAGTTCCCGCATTGTTTAATTCATGAGAACTTTCTTCGCCAGCTTTATCGAGCTTCTCAAACACTGTAATTTTCCAATCTGGTGCTAATTCTTTGAGCAGTGTCCCCAAAGTCGCACTCATGATTCCGGCACCAATTAAGATAACATCTGATTTAATTTGTCTGTTACTCATTTTTACCTTCCTTATATATTAAGATTTGCAGAAAGGATGTAAGCACTCCGCTTAGATGTCAAAGCAAGCCATGGAGCGACCTAGGAGCACACCTTTTCTGTATCAATTATTACCTTATTGCAGTTTATCACAATTACTTGAAGATTAAAATATCAACTATTTATATGAGATTTAACGGCATATTTCGAGCCATTTCCTTCATAATTCAAGCGAAAAATGGACAAACACATAATTAAAAGTAACCATTGAAATTCATGTATTTTGGAATAATTGGCCTAAAAATGGTTAGCGCTTTCATATAAATGAATCAAGTTGATTATTATATCTATATAATAACATAAAAATAGGGAACCAGTCTTGTTTTTGTACTAGCCCCACTCCACATCTAAATATAGCGAATTTTCTCAAAATTTACTAGTGTTTTTTATTTTATGTCTATCTTTACTTGTTAAAAAAAATTAGATAAATGTTGTTGTATTGATTCAGGTAATATACGGAAAAATAACCCCTCGTATTTGAGATCGAGTAAACCAGCGATGACAATTATAATAATGCTACCTAATAAAATTGGTTTTTTATTATTTTTAGAAATCCGCTTCATAAGCTTTCCCCCTATTTTGATTAGAACATTCTTTTCCTATAATAAAGGACAAGCTTATATAGATAAATAGATTTTTTCGAATTGTCATCTATATAAAGATTGTTACATAAGCTAATACAATTGTTAATTCGAAAGGAATGGTTATGGTAAATTTTAAATCTTTCCGTGGAATTGTTACTCAAATAAATGATTTTCCTGTGGGACAAAATAAGGATACTGAGGGCTGCTATAAACTGTTGACTGTAGAAGATGGTGCTGGTGGCGTTGTAAATTTTGTCGTTTCTCCTTCCACTTACTTTGTTAACCAGGAAATAGTGAGACCTGGTGATTGGATTACAGGCTACTATGATGGGGACGCTCCTGTACCTATGATATACCCGCCACAATATCGAGCACTCATTATTGTAAAGGAAAGTAATTACCAAAATGTAAAAGTGGATTTTTTTGATAATCACTTATTGAGCAATGATGGCCTACTACAATTAAATCTCTCTCCATCTACGGTTATCTTGCTTAAAAATGGGCAACCTTTTTCAAGAAATCCAGCCAATCGAAACCTAATTGTCATTTATGGTGTTACAACAAGAAGTATTCCGGCTCAAACCACACCAAATGAGATAATTGTTTGGTGTTGAATGCCGAATAGGAAATGGCTTAAGTCTATTGTTCATAGAGCTTAAGCCATTTTTAATCTGTCCGCAGATGAAGGTTCAAATGCTCTACTGCTTTTTTACATTATCTTTCATGTCGTGTAACTGCTGTTTAATTTGCTCTAGGTACTCTTTATTTTGCTGGACAGTATCCAAATGCTCACCATATTGCTGTGCATTCATGTACGCATTTTCTGCATGGTCTAGTTGATCAAATGCATGTTCAATCGCAATTTCCTCGGGGTGTGATTTTGCATGCTTTAACAAACGTTCTGCCTTTTGGACAGAGTTGCTAAATAAGGTACTTGGATGATCCTGTTTCCAGCTTGTATCTGAGTGCTTCGCCAATTTTTACCTCTCCCTTTCCTAACCATTCGATTAGTTACCTAGTCCTAGTATTTTTAAAAAGGTTAGAAAATATTCAGGAAGAAATAAAGTGAATTCTTACAACGGAATTTTTATTCCACCTTCTTCCAAATTAAAACAGCATCTTTTAAAATATTATTCCAGGAATCCTTATTAGCTGCTATTTTTTTAACGTCATATTCCGCATAATACACAGCATCTATTTCTTCAGCTTCAGGGAATACAAAAATAAAATCCTGCTCTTTACGTGCTTTTCCATTATTAATTAGCTGGCGAGTAGGCGAATCTGCAATTGTTTTATTATAATAAATAAAGCTTATATTCTTTTTTTCGCCATCTACTTCAAGGAGCATAGGATGTGTGACGTTAACACTTGCATAGCTTTTACCATAGTAATGGGCAAATAATATTTTATCTTCGTTATTTTCAATTTTCACGATATCCTTTGAATATGGAATTATCGTCTCATAATGAAACACGTATTCAAATACACCTAATAAAATTAAAGTGGTGATGATAGCTGAGATACATGAAATGATTATCTTTTTCTTGCGCCATTTTTTATTAATCGTTTTAAATAGAGACGCTTTATTCTCTTCAGGAATATAAATTTCATGCTTCATTTGCTGGTGCTCGTGCTGACACTTTTCACAATGCTTTAAATGCTCCTCAACCATTTCTTTTGTATCCTGACTAACTACCCCATCAATATAAAGAGGTAGAATATCTTGAATAATTGTGCATTTAATCTCTTTCATGATTCATCGCCTCCATATATTCTAGTATTTGTTTTTTAGCCCTGTAAAAGGTCACCCTAGCCCATCCTGCACTTTTACCAAAAAGCCTCCCTATTTTATCAAAGGAAAGCTCCCCAAAGGTTCGTAGTGAAAAGACCTCTTTGTATGGTTCCTTCATTGAATGAAGAAATTGATGAACTGCAAATGCATCTTCTTCATTCATTAAATGCTTCACAATATGGACGCCTATTTCTGATTCCTCACTTAAATCACAATCCATATGCCTCTTCCTCTTTTTGTAATAAGAGAAGTACGTATTTTTAGCTATGATAAAGAGCCAAGCTCGAATATCTCTGGAACCATCAAAGCTTTCAATATTCTTTAATGCTTTAAAAAAAGTTTCCTGGGTAATTTCTTCAGCTATACTATCGTTATGACTCAATGATTTGAGATATAAATAAACGTCCTGAAAATATTTGTGATAGATTTCCTCAAACTCCATGTCTTTTCACCTCCTCACTGAAATAACTTCCGATATTTAATAATGTTACAAAAAATTTTACCTATAAAAAATCCTGCCCCGTGCACATGAACTAATGAATAGAAAATATTTTTACAACCAAAATGTACCTACTCCGTCTAATATTTGAAAGGGTGTGGAGGATGCTTGAACAAGAAAGAAAGCCAGTAGAAATTGAAAGCAATTTAAGTAGAGAGGAGAGGCTTGAATGGTTAATGAAGGAATACGGAGATCAAGTTGCTCGTTTAGCTTTTACCTATATGAAGCAGAAGCAATTATCAGAGGATATTGCCCAAGAGGTTTTTATAAAGTGCTACGAGAACTTAGACAGCTTTCGAAATGAATCTTCTTATAAAACATGGTTATATCGTATTACAGTGAACTTATGTAAAGACAAATTAAGAAGTTGGTCTTTTAGACATATTATACTTACAGAATTTTTCTCAAAAACAAAAAGTACTAATAAATCACCTGAAATGGAGTTGGTTGGACTAGAGAATAAGCAACTAATTGCTGAAAAGATTCTTTCCTTACCAGTGAAATATAGAGAGGTTATTATTTTATATTATTACGAAGAAATGTCATATAACCAAATATCGACTTTATTAGATGTAAGGTTACAAACGATTAAATCCAGACTGCATAGAGCTCGCCTTTTGTTAAAAAAGTCACTTGAAGGGGGCAAAATTAATGGATGACGTATTTAAAAAAATTGTACAGACAATGAATGAAACTGTTTTAAAGGACATCAATTTTAATGAGAAGAATCAAGAAAATGTTCGTCAGACTATACACAAAAGAAACAAGAAGTCGTTTCATGTAAAACACAAGCTAAATTATTTTTTACCTACCGTCATAACCCTTCTATTTTTCTTAGGAACAAGCTATTTCATTATAAACGAGTTGAAAATTCTATCAAGGGAAGAAAAAATCACAGGTTTAAATAAAAATAATGAGGCCATTCTCCAAGAGCCTAAAATCGATCCACACCTATATACACCTCCTGAACAAAAAGAATCTTATAAAGAGATGACAAAGAAGGATGTTGTTGCAAAGCTTTTAAATACTGTGGATTATTTTCACACTGCATCTGGGAAATTTGAGGAGTATTCACTATTTTATGATGACTCTGTCAGTACATCTATTATTGAGTATAAATTAAGTTTAAAAAATGAAATTGGTGGATACGAGAAAGTAACAACTCTATTTGATGAAAAGGTGATGGGGTTTAAGGAAAGTATTCAAGAATATATTTATAATAATGAAAAGCTTTGGTCTAAAGAAAGTTTAAATAAAACATACCAAGTACAAGATTATCAATCGGAACCAATACGTGAAGTGGTTACTCCAGAGGAAGCATTTAGTATTAAGCTGAAAGATGTAGATAAAGAAAACACCAAGTTTAGGGAACGACCACAAATTGCCGCTTCAGGCATATCTTTGTTCCCCTATGAAATAACCTCTAGTTATTTAAGAACTATGGAGCATTGGGAGATTGAAAAACAAAATGAAGAATTGTTAGGCCATAATACTATTGTTTTATTCGGGAAAATAGATGAACAAGTTGTAGAGAGAATGAAAATGAAAGGAACAACTGATACATTTCGCTTTTGGGTGGACAAAGATACTGGAATCCTAATGAAATATGAAACGTATGATAAGGATGGTAAACTTACTAGTTATCTTCATCCTGAACGTTTGGATGTAAATATACCGATTGATCCGCAGACATTTGTGCCAAACTTAGATGGCTATCACCTACCTATAAATACGCGGAAAAAAGTAAATATTGACCCAAGAGAAGTAGATATAGAAGTTGTAGACTATGCAGACGATATTAAGGAAGATACCGAGGATGTATTAGATCTACTTCGGAAGGACATACCATTCCTGTATGAATTTACGCATTCCAAGCTTTCATTATTCTCAGCTGGCTATGAAAAATATAAAACTTATAAACAAGCATATCTTACTTATATTTTCGAAAATGAAAGTCAGGTTATCTATGTACGTGCCTATCATAAAGATTCCGTAATACGAACTTTAAGTGATTTTAATAGGGAAAAGGGAGAGCAACTTGAAAAATTTACTTTAAACGGCATTGAGTGGTCAGGTTATGAAATAACAGATCTTTTAGGCGCTCATTTTATAGGCATGAAAGGTGATTATAAATATGAGGTTGTTAGCCAGGACATTTCTCTTCAAGATACTAAGGAATTATTAAAATCTTTTAAATCTAATAATGACCACAAAAAACAATAATAATTTTTTCCTCATCAATATGAAGAACTAAGGCCAAAACCTTAGTTCTCCATCTCAATGTTTTGAATAGTTGTCAAATGAAAATTAATGCCATGCCGTACGCTCACTTACTGGCTGTTTGATATCTGTTTTTCCTTGTGCTTCGGCAAAGTTGTTCACTTGTGCTGAAGCTGCATCGATTTCAAACTCGGAACCAAATTCCTCCTGCTGCTGACGGTTTTGGTTTGCTTGTAATTTCTTTGCGTATTGCGTTGTATTGGTTTGCTTTGTTTTCATATTTGACTACCATCCTTCATTGATTTTTTGAAAAGTCATGATCATTTGTTTGGCGACTTTTCATCTAAAGTTTGCACTAGCAAATGCATTTTTATTTATAAACAACGAAGATTTATCATCAATATATTAAAGCCTGAAATGCTGTTACATTTCAGGCTTAATAGGCTCTTTATAAACATGTTCTCGATTACGTCCTTCTTGCTTTGGCACAATATAAAGCCGTATCAGCTTTATGGTTTCTAAAGCATATAGGAACGAATCTCATTAGCTATCGCTTCCAAGAACTTCTTAATAAATCAAAATTCCCTTGTCAAGAACTGACTTGTTTTGCACTTGATTCCCTAAAATGTATAGCCTTTTCAAATTAGGTAGGTTCACTAAAGGTTCTATATTTGTAATAGCATTATTTTCCAAATGAAGCATCTCAATTTGTTGCCAATTTTCCATAAAACTTATCGATTGTAGTGAACTATCCTGCATTGTGAATGAACGAAGTGCTGAAAAACCAGCAAAATAAGGCATAACCTTATCAACTTCATGCAACCAGTCACCATTACCTATTCGGAAGGATCCATCATTCAATGTTAAATGTTCCAGTATGTTGTTGTTAAAAGGATTATTACTATTAAATTGAAACGTACACTCATTACAATTTAACGTTTTTACATGCTGTAAATTAAATAACTCCCTCGTTTCATCGAAAAAATATGTCTCATTAAAATTTAACGTTTGTAGATTTGGTAGACGGTTTAATGCACTAATACCTTTAAAATCTCCACTCTCCATCGCGGTAAGCTGTTCTAGCTGTGGGTATTTTAATAATTCTGCTCCATTAAAATACGACTCCGATCCTCTAATATAAACCGTTAAGTTTTTTAAAGTAGGTGCCTCTAACTTAGGTATGAAAGAACTTGTTAATTCCGCTTTTTTTAAATGAGGAGCTACAATCGATGATACATCGCCACTATAACCAATTATCGATAAATCAGTCAGTGAAGTCAGGCTGTTCACAATATCAAGTAATTCTAATTTATAAAGAGAAGATAAACGTAATTTAGTCAATGACGATTTATCTCTAAGGCGTTCTAAATTCGTAATATCCATATTTTCAAGATCAAGGGATTGCAGGTTGGGCATATTTTGTATAAAATCAATCGTTTTTAAATTTCTTACAGATGTAAGCTTCAATTCTTGTAGTTGATTTAGTGAATAGAACGAGCTAAAATCTGTCGCCTCACTCATATCTATTGCTAATGACTCCAAACCTGTTAATGAAGCCAACCACTTTAAATCATTGGTAGAACTTAAAGACAATGATTTTAATGATAGTTGATTCAGCAGATGGAAGTCTGTAACCGTCTCATTCAAATAAGAAATCTCAAGTGATCGAAGATTGGGAAACTTTAATAATAATGCAAGTTCATCATTACTTCGAATTTGGACAGAGAGCTCTACAACGCTAGACTTATCACTAAAATAGTCGGCAATTCTACTAAATGATTCATTAAAGCTGCCTGTATAGCTTTTTAAGTTTTTCAGATGTCGGAAGCTTACTTTTTCACTCTGCGATATCTCATAATTATTCATGAACTTCAATACAGTCAGTCCTGTAAAGGCTTCAAAGTCTTTTTGTTCGATTTTTTGTGTATTTAATACCTTATCCATAATGATATAGGTAGAAATTTCAGCCTGCTTATTCGTAAAAGGATCATCAAAGCTGTAATCAAAATGCCACTGATAATCAGTATAATAGGTAGTTAAATAGCGAATACTTGCCAATTCTTCTTTAGTGGGCATCGCTTCACCTTTATTAAAAATATCTTTTAAAAAGAACAAAAGAACTTCGCTTTCCGGCATTGATCGAACAGGTATTTTATCATGGTTACCATATTCTGTTTGATTATTATTCAAAAGAAAATACCCTAAGAATGCACAAATCAATACGATTGGTATAATTAGAAGCGCTTTTAAATTTGGACGTGTGTTTGTTTTTGGAGGAGGTGTTCCATAATAATTATTGATCGTCTGGTCAACATAATAGACATTATTCTCCTTCAACATTAATTCAGTTTCACAAAAAGGGCATTTGAATGGCTGCCCTTCTTTATATTCTATTTTTCCATTACAATTTGGACAATTTAATTTAATAAGTCCCATTGGCTTCCCCCCTAGTCAACCTTTTTTGTATAGCCAATAAATTGTCCTTAGCCAGCTCAATTCTCATCCCACAAATATGTTTTGGTTAACCTATACCGGTTCAATATAAAATTCCCTTTTCCCTCGCTTCCTTCAGCCATATTGGGAACTCATTTAGGAGACGGTTATATAATTCTTCATCTGATATTTTATCTAAATCATCTAAAGCAAAAAAATCAGCATTATCAATAAATCGTCCTGGTAAATCATCTAATTTTTGAAGAACCCCATAATTCGCATTTCCTAGCCCAATAAACTGCCAGAAAAGATTTTGTTTAGAGGCATCCACTAATATTTTTGCAATCTCTTTATCTTTATAAATTCCACCATCACTGAAAAATATTATATATGCTGGTATGTCTTTTCTAGGTTCATTTTTAACATAGTGATGGATAATATCCTTCATAACAGGTGGCTCATTATTTCCTATACCTAGACCACCGAACGTTTTGGGTATAGGATACGTTTGTTTAATATAATCCTCAAAATCTCTTTCTGTTACACTTCTCGTTTTCATAAATTTAGACCCAAAGAACCAAACATCTAATTCGCCATTATCGTCCATACAGGCAGCAACGGCCAACACACGTTCAAAAGCACGTTGAATGGTCCCATTTCTGTATAGATGTGTCATAGACCCCGATGCATCAAAAACAACTGCTACACGTGATTTCTCTAATGCGATTTTCTTCTTTTCTAATGAAATTGAAACTTTTCTTTTCAGTAAATCAATTTTTGTTAAATTAACTTCTTGAACAGGTTCACTGTGAGGAACAGATGAAGTTTCAGGTACTTCAGGCTCTTCAATCTCTACACCGTACGATTCAGCTAATGGCTTTAACCCGCCATTAAATCCTCTGCCAATCGCTCGAAATTTAAATTTTGATTGGTGTCGATATACTTCTGCAAGAACTAATGCTTTTTCTTCAGTAGCATCATCGATTTGATAACAAACTTCCCCATGTGTTCCCTTTACTATGATACTTAACCCTTGAACTGAATCAAATGTTGAGTTTCCTTCCAATGTCGCTGTAAAGAAACACTGCTGTATAGTCGGTGAAAGCTTCTCTAGCTGAATAGTAAAAACCACTTTATTCATATCATTCGCTTTCAACCAAACACTTCGCTCTGGATCTGTTTCTTGGTTATAAAATATCATGTAATCATCTGATGGAACTTTGCCATCAGCAGCTACCAAAAAAGAACTAACATCTAAGACAGATGTAGAGTTCCATTGTACTTCCACTGTGACAATACCACTCTCTGAAAGAACCGTATTACCACCTTTTTGTAAAGAAACAATGTTAGCCATATCAAAACCCCTTTATACAATTAAATAGAACAGAAAATACGTAGAATTTTTATTTTTCCGTATAGTTAGTGACTTTAGAATAGATGAATCTAGCACAGAAATATATTTATATTTAAGAAAATTATAACATTTAAAATAGAAAATGTTCGAGTGCTAATTCACCTACATAAATCGGCCCAAACGAACAAAAGCCATCTACCCAAAAAATGGATAGATGACCGTTCTCTTGTACAAAAGAGCACTTTTTTATGTTAGATTCACCACAATATATCTAAGTGAATTACATCTAAAAAACAACTACAATACTTCCTTAATTCCAATTTTCCAACAAGTTTGATATACATACACCATAAGATGAGCCATTATTACGTGAATCACACACACTAATCCAAGTAGATTTATTCAGACTCAGTACTGCCAGTGTTTATTGCACCTTTAGGCTCCACCAACATGATATGACATTCCTTTTCAGCGAAAGGCTTTTGATCGACTCCTCCTGGAACAATAAACATCTCCCCCTTGGAAATTTTCACCTGACCATCACGAAAAGCCATGAACATTTCTCCTTCGATTACAATGAATACCTTATCCGCTCCCTCATGGTTGTGCCAGATAAAATCCCCATCAATCTTAATCAACTTAAATAGAAAATCATTTATTTCACCAACGACTTTCGGTGACCAAAGCTCGTTGATTTGAGATAACTCCTCATTCAGATTAATAGCTTGATAATGCATATTCATCTCTCCTTATTTTTTGATCTTTATGATGCCTTTTCGACTTTTAGAATTTATGTAAGGCATTTGTTATATTTTGTAAAGCGTATTCGATGGCTAATGGACCACCAGTAATAGCAGAACTATCCATTGAATAGATATTACCTTTCTTTACGGCATTCAGATTATTCCATACATTACTTTGTTTTAAGTCATTCATTAGTTCTTCCTTCTTCGTAATGTCACCTATAAGGAAAATATGATCTGCTTGAACAGTTGAAATTCCTTCAAACGAAGTAAATTCATTATTAGTACCTTTAAATGTATCATCTGGTGTAAGCCCCAGTCCCATTTCTTTATCAAAAGCAAGTGTATAAACAGGGTTTTCTTCACCTAGAACATTAAAAGTTTTTCCATCCCAAGACAATATAAGTGCTATTGACTCCCCTTGAATCGACTTTAATGCTTCACGTCCAGTTGTAATTTCTTTCATCATTTTATCAATTACATTTTCTGCTTCGTCTTCTTTTCCAAGAATCTCGGCTACTGTACGAAGTCCATATTGCCAATTTTCATAGATGTCCTTGAAATTTAATGTAATGACTGGTGCCACTTTTTCTAGTGAATCATACAATTTTTCATGATGTTCTGTTGCTAAAATATAATCAGGCTTGGTAGATAAAATTTTTTCAATACTAGGAGACAATTTATCGCCTAATTCTTCTACTGAATCCAATTTTCCCTGTAAATAAGCTAAAGAAGATAAATACTCTTTTTCAGTAGTGGCAGCAGGTGGCTCACCTAATGCAACTAATATTTCAGGGTAAAAATACCATAGTGAAACTATTTTTTCTGGTTTTTCCTCAATAACAATTTCTTTACCTAAGGCATCCTTAAATGTTCTAGGCCAATCCTTTGCATCTACATTAATTGCTTCTGTAGTTGAATCTTTATTTTTAGCAGGCGTTTCATTACAACCAGCTAGTATGCCTGCGAATAGTAGCATGGAGATTAGCAGACCTTTAATCTTTAGCATACGAAATTCCTCCACCATTTTATTTTCTTTGGTATGCCATTAGTATAGTAAAGGTATTTTTTGAATAGAATAGATGCTTGTTGAAATTAACATGGATTATTGATGAACTTCTCTCGGTGTTCACTGGGGGAAATACCTAATTGTTTCTTGAACACTCTACTAAAATAAAAGGGGTCAGCAATTCCAACCGTTTGGGCAATTTCTTGCACAGGCGCATCACTTGTAAGTAGCATTTCTTGCGCCATGTTTATACGATATTTTAATAAGTATTCTGCAGGTCCCATCCCTGCATATCTTCTAAATACATAAGAAAGTCGATTTCGATTAACATTATTTTGTTCTGCAAGAGAGGCTATTGTAAGGCTTTGATAATAATTTTCATGAATATAATTAGATATCCGTTCGAATAGAGCATGTGATTCACAGCTATTTTGCCTATTAGCAACACATAATAAGGCTTCATTCAATACATCACGAAAAAGCATTTCGGTCTGAAACATTGAAATGCCTCCGCGCTGATTATAGACGTGCCAAATACGCATAATTAATTCGATTAGACGAGGAGATTGTCCTGTTAATAATTCAAAATGCTGATGAGAAAAGCTTGACTCTTCTAGTTCTAACTTACATATCCTATATTGAACAAGAATATATTCCCAATTGATACTACCGAAATTTTCTTGATCTAGCTTCATATTTGCACCCCCATGCACAACTTTTCCTGGTGAAAAGATATAAGGCGTGCCATTAAATTGAAATTGTATCTTTCCTGCGATTGGAAATACAAATCCAGGAAAGGAATCTGTATAATCAGCGTAGGGAACACCTGAACTTTTAGAATATCTATATACTCCTTCTACTTGAAAAGGAGTATGTGCTAAATGCTCTGCTAGCTGTTGAACGTCGACTTTCACATTGCATACCTCATTTCAATAATAGTGAATCAATCAAAAATCTGCTGATAGAATACGGAAAGATAAGGCATAAGGACTCTTGTCTATTTTCACCTTATCGATAATGATTATCATTGTCAATATAGACGAATCAGAACTACTGGTTTAATGAAAAATTACAAGCTGTTTATGGTTATGCATGTATAACAATACAAAATGAAGAATTAAGGGAAAATTAAAAGGCATGAATCCGATACAATATCGAACTCATACCCAAATTTCTGGCTAATGGAATACCATGTCTAACAATTGAAGGGAATTTCACTTGGAAGTGTGGTTTAAATATGTTGTAATTATATTTTATTTTTCTTTTGATAAAAAATCTTTCTTGTAATGCATACATTGTAAGTTATAAAGATTATCGACTAAAGTTTATCTATTTCCACTGACATAAATAACATGCCGATGAATCGTTCTATAACTCTTTTCATGAAACCTTCAGCTGCTTTACTTAAATATTTGTCGTTACGATAAAAGATATCAAGCTCTCTCGTTGGCGCATTTTCAATTGGTATGGATCGAATACCTAGCAATTGGAAGTTTTCAATAAGTTGCTAGGGTGAATTGTAGCACCAATGTCTTTTTGAACGAGCTGAAATAATGAGGTTTCCGTAACACTATAAATCGTTAACCCCTGTCTTTATCGATTAAGCCACGACCTCATTTCTCTTGAGGATACAGATATATCTATCAACTCTTCTGGTTTGATGCTCTTCCTCTGAGATAAGTCATGATTTTTATTCATAAATAAACTGTACCTCTCCGTATAGAATAGAATACGCTCTAAATAAGGATTTGCTTCTATCTTTAACCAATGCCAATATCAAATTGTAAATATTCAAAATTACTGTGCTGCTTTATCAACCTCGTATTGATAATTCATTCCCTTATTATTCGTTTTCGCATATTCAATGATATTTTCTAATTTTTCAGCTACTACTTTTTCTTTGCTCACACTTAGGTAGTTTGCTGCACTTGGTAAATCTGTAAAGTGGAACAATTTCCAGCCCATGATTCCTTTGGCTGTTTCATCATTATTAAATTTTACAGTTACTGCATTTTCAACTGCAATCCAGTTATTTAAGCGTGGCGCTGTGGCACTATAATCACGAACATATTTATTAGTAAATGCTATACCATTTGCATGTTCTTGATGATACATACATCCAATTCTACAAAAATAATGAGTATTTCCTTCTTGGTCAATCGCTTTGGCAGAATACACTTTATTTGGGTCAGTGTTATGAAGATCCATACGACATACTTCACAGTGTACACCCGTTTGTGTTACTTCTGTAAATTCTGAGATTCCGTCGATAGTAATTGTTTTTACGGATTTATTCCCCGCTTTGTCCTCAGCATAAATTGTATACACACCATTTTTTAGTGCGATAATTTTATCTTTTTGATTCGCATTTTGTAATGGCGCTTTTCTTGAACCTTTATCAACGAAGTATTCTACACCTTTATCTCCATATGCCCATTTTAGATCTTGAATCCCAGTATCATCAGTAGTTGAAACTTGTATTTTTTTACTTACTGCTGTTGTATCACTTTCAGGTATTGAAAGTGTTATTCCTGGTGCCGTTTTATCAATATTTGATATTGTAATTGATTTAGTTCTTTTATTACCATTATTGTCTAAAGCATAAACTGTGTATGTTCCATTTTTACTTACTGTAAATGAGTTATCTGTTAAGGTTGTCCCTGCAGTTGAAAATTTATTTGCTGGCTTTGTACCAATTGCCCATTTTTTCAAGGTCACTTTCTTATTATCTGTAATATCTACATTAACTGTTACATTTGTATTTGTTGGCTCGGTTGTGCTCGCATTTAATACAATACTTGGTGCTTCTTTTTTATATTTTTCCTGGGCACTAGTCTCAATTGTATTTAAATTAACCTTTTTTAAGGTTATGTTGTTTTTTGTTTTATAAGCTTTAATATATTTATCTGCATCTGCTTCTTTTGAAAAATAAATATTTTTTGAAGCATTAGTTTTAACAATCGTTACTGAATCTAACGCAACCCATTTTTTTGTACTATAATCCTGTACTTTTTTTGTAAATGTAACCCCTTCATTTAATTCATCATATAACAATGAAAATACATTCTTATAATAAACTACTTCTCCATTTTTAATAGCTTGGACATCTGTAGTGGCTGCAAATACAATTGAATTTTGATTACTATTCAAAAATGCTACTAAAATTACAAATATAAGAAATCCAAACTGTAAATATTTTTTCATTTTTTATATTTCCTTTCTAAATGTGTTTTTAACTATATCTATTGATATTTCTGAACACTCTCTTTTTGAACAGTTTTAAATGGGACAATTTCTGTACCTGAATGTTTAGCAATATAATCCTTCGCATCAGCTGCTTTAGCAAAATATATATAACCATCGTCCATTGGTGAAACTAGCGATGTTTTAACATACGTCGCCTTTTCAGCTTGAACCCACTTTAATGTTTTGTAATCACGAACATACTTTTTATTGGTTGTTTTATTTTTCACCTCATCGTATAAAAGGCAACCGATGTCATCGTAATAAACCACTTTACCTTTCTTTTTAATTGCTTGTGCAGAAAAAACACCCATTTTATCTTTTTTTTGGTACACAACCATATTACAAAATGCACAATTTGTATTATCAGGTACATCTTTTTCTAAACTTGATTGAGCTGCCTCGGCATTCATTTTGTGTTTATTACCTATAAGATCTACAGAAATAATACTTAACAATATAAATCCTAATACGAATAGTTTTTTCAATGTTTACAATCTCCTTTCAATTTCCAATAATACGGCACAGATGTGAAATAAGTTGAAAGTAACTGTGAAATAATTGAAAAATTTATCAAAAACAGGAATCGGTAAGATGAATTATAAACATGGCTCATCATCATAAGCTGAGATTGATTGCCTTATAGCAATTAAAGATTTTTACAATTTACTATAGTTTAAAAGCGAAAACTCCCGAATCGTAATTTTTGTCGAGACAAATTACGTTAGGAATTTTCGCTTTGTGTTATCCGCCTATTAAATTTATTTTACAATTTTCCACCAAAATGGAACCTAATGTATTTCAAGTAAAAGTCATAGGAAAATATGAGCTTCCTTACACAATAGTGAACGTTGTTTCCGCATTTGCAACGGAACAACTTGTAAAAGAAAAAGCATACGCTATTAGTGTGTGGAATATGAGTCAAAACCCTCTGCTACTTATGGTGAGGTTCTTCGTGATGGATATTAGTGAGGTTTGCAAGGATTAAATTTAGCTTTCTTAAATACCACTAAAATTACTATATAACCATTTTAAAATTTATATACTTCTTGAAAGTCGTTATCAAAATTCAACAGCTCCATTCTGAAGCTTATCGAAGGTTTTATTTAACCATAAAGTAAACTTTTCTTTCTCTTCGAACTGTGGATAATGAGCTGACTCTTCAAAAATAACAAACTCTTTCACAGGGGCTTCCATACTACCATAATAATTTTTTGCAGCATTTACAGACGTCATATAATCGAATTTCCCCATTACAAAAAAAATAGGCAAATCCACTTGATTTACAATCTCCGTAATAGTATGCTTTGCCCCTTCGTTCAACAACACTTCTTGTGTAACATGAATCCCTCTTAGATAACGAATTATATCTAGCCCATTATATTCAGGGTTAAAAAGAAATCCTGTTAGATAATCTGTATTATCATCAATAAGTCTTGCTGCACCTCCATATTTACGTACAAGATTTCTTGGCGTCCGAACTTCTCCCTTTTCAATCAACGGTTGAAGTAACATTAGTTTCTCTATATCATCTGAATTTCCTTCTTGTTTTGCCTGTTCCAGTGTAAATTCTAAACTGTCCAACTCACTTTGAACTACATCTGCTACTTGCCCAATACCTATATACCCATAATATTTCTCAGGTGATTTATCGATAGCTTTCATTCCAATATAAGTGCCAAACGAATGTCCAACTAATAAAACCTTTTCTTGGTTAAACCTCTCCAAAATGTAATCAGTTAATGACAATAAATCTTCAACCAGCAAGTCAGTGGTTAAGTTTGAATAGTCTTCGAAAAAATGATAGGATTTTCCACTGCCACGCTGATCATAATGTACAATAGTAAATTGCTTTTCAAGGTCTTTTTGGTATTTTCTTACGTATGGAATTTCAGAGCACCCTGGACCACCATGAACAAAAATGAGAATCGGATTACTTGAATCTATTCCTCGAATCATAATTTCATGTCCTGTTCCGTTAATTTCAACCTGCTCCAGCGTACTTATGCTTTGCTCCCCTTTAATATGAGGCGTCCATGTAGGAAAAAATAGACCGAGTAAAACAATTAGCAATGTAATTATTAAACTAAACCTGAATATTTTAGTTAACCTCTTTCACATTCTATTTCTCTCCTAACGGCATAGCCATATATTTACTCATTACTATCCCCCAAACTTCAGAATAGTCAAAGGTATTTAAGCTATAATTGATTTATTACATGAGTTGTTTCTAAAAACCGCACTTACTCGCTGCTTATTTATATTATTATAACCTAGTACAAACCTGAAAGAAGTCAAAAACAAGTAAAAGTCACCCATGAGTAAACTATCAACGCAGGTCTGTTGAACAAGAAGGCAGAAAAAATGGTTAAAGGGCATTTAGTTCATTTGCAGGTAATTGAATTTTTTTCACGAGAAATTAGTTTGTAAACAGTACTTGAACTTCTATTCGTTTTGAACGTATGAAATTAGAGCGTAGTTTAATTGAGGATTTTTTAGGAACCTTTATTTAAGGAAAGGAGGAACTCGTTTGTTTTTATATCATATGGTTATTCACAATGATATCTTCGAAAATATAAGTCCCCAAATCGTATTAAAGGAAGGATTAAATTACAAGACATCAACTAAGTGGTATTCCAAGAGTGCTAATTTATTTCCAGATTTAACGGAGCGTTTCAGACCAGCAAATTTACCAAAATGGATTGATTTTGAAGTTGCTTTCGGAGTAGATTTGGAAGTCGACGAAAGTCCTCACTATCGGTTTCCAGTGTTTAGTGATAAAATTTTAGTTTTTAACCGAGATATATCAAGTGATTTATTTGCTTATATTGAGGACATGTATGATGGTGGCAAAGGGCGTATTATTGAGGGATTACCTTCAAGGGAAGATTTAATGAAAAATTATTGGGCAAGTATGAACACTCTCGAAGATTATTTAAATAATAAGCCTTTTAATAACCCTGAAGTTTATATTTTTGAGCAAGTTCCAGCAAAGTTAATTGACTACATAGAGTAAATTACTGTTCAACAATCGGGCGCGATTCTGTAATAAGGATTAACGCTCATTTTCATTAAATGGCCAGATTGTTGAAGATAGTAAATAAATATTTATATTTAATTGAATTGGTACTATGAAGGATTACACTTAAACTAATGGGACAGTTTATTTGAGCAAAAAGCTTAAAAATGGAGGAATTAATTAAATGTATATTGTGCCTATCGGTTTTTTTATAATTTTCCTTATTTTAACGACCACGGGACTACTTTTCATGTTTAAGCTGAGAAAGAAAAATAAATATAACGTTGCTAATGGAACTATTGCTTTAGGGACTGGAATCTTTTCTTTAATAGCCTGCATATTCTTCTTGTTTTTTAGCGAAATTTGATTTCCTTCTTTAACTAACAGGGCGCTTTACTTGAAGATCATTGAGTTGCGTATGCAGTTCTTTTTTCTTGTTAAACTAACGGAGCAGTTTAGTGCAACAAGGGACGATAGAAATATACAATAAATATGGAGTTTTGGGGAATAATGATACTAAACAAATTTAAGGAGAATCAGAAATGAAAAAATTGCTTTTTAGCCTTATCTTCGTTTTAGTAATTCTTCCTTCACAGACACACTCTGAGAATAAAATTGAAGAGTTTCCATCTTGTTCAGCAATACTTGAACCAACAAAAAACGTACCTAAAAATGCCAGAGGAGTAGCACTGATCTATAATATTGAAAGAAAGTTTAATGATGAACGAACAAGTCTCAGTGTTCACGCACTTCATTTACCAAAACCATCTAGTTTTGGGGATTATGATGGTTATGAAGTATTAGCATATATTCCGAAGGAAATAAGTTGGATTTTCTCATTGTCCCCTTTAACTAAATATGGAGAAACTATTTGGGCTGGGAATTTAGATGAAGTTTCTCCTGTAATAAGACCTACTCGTATCAAAGTCCGAACAGTCAATACAACGACAAAGAAAACGGGTCCTATTGTACTTGAAAAAATACTAAAACCTTGTTGAAGAATACAAGAAGAAATAATCAAACTTTTTTATAAACCTTAAATTTAAATATTCAAGATAAGAATCCATTTAGGAAAAAGATTGATCAAAATGGATTCTTTTTATTTGTTATCATCTTCTTTTTATATTATTAGTTCAATTGGTATCTTATCCATGTGTTTGTCCCTTATGTTGGATTTGGATTGGTTACTACCGCCAAACCTTTATAAAGGATTTTTTTATGGGGAAATATAATTACAGAAAATTCAGACTCAAATTGAAACCTAAGCTATTTCAATGCGACGCTAGTGTCTTGATATAAAAATGAACAATAGATAACATTAATTCTTTGGGATGTTTATAAAAGGCCATACAAAAAGGCCACCAATTAGGTAGACAGATGAATTTTTTTATTTCATCTGTCTACCTAATTGGGAGCATATCAATAATAGCTGTCTGTTTTTCTTGATACGTATTATTAAAACAATAATTACTTTTTAAACAGTTATTTATAGTAGAATTAATAATAACGTTATTGTAAGAAATGGAGTGAATAAAGTTGGGAAGGGAAGAAAAGAAAAGACAAACTAAATTAGCTATAACAAACGCTGCTTTCAAATTATTTTCGGAAAACGGATATGAGTCGACAAAGGTTGAAGATATTGTGAAATTAGCTGGAGTTTCTAAGGGTACTTTTTTTAATTATTTTCCGACAAAAGAGGCAGTCATAGAGGATTTTGAAAGAATTTCAATCTATTCAGAAGCTGAAAAATTAATGAATATCACAAGTCCAGTAGTACCTAAACTACTCTCTTCGTTAATTAATATCGTACATAATTTAAACTATACAAGGTCATTAAGAAGAGCAACTTTAATGGCAACTCTCTCAAGTGCTAATAATTTAAATAATCACATAGATAATATGAATAATCTTCGTGCTTTATTGATTCCAATTTTTAAGCATGGACAAGAAACGGGGGAATTTACACAAAAATTATCCCCTGAAACACTGGCAGACTTAACTATTCAAATGTTTATTGGTGTATTAACCCACTGGTGTCTTGGTGGAGGCGAAGATGATCTTATTACACAACTTATGATGAGTTTTGATGTATTCTTTAAAGGAATATCTTCATAAAGATCCTGTTGATTTCCAAAGTAATCCTGCGAGAATAGCCTGGGTTATAAAAACTCGCAGGAATGTTGTCAAAGAGAGAATTGGAGACAAGCAGAGAACTAATATATACTCTTCTTATTAAATTTATCGACTAAACTTTGAGAACGTCTATGATTTGTACCAGAGAATAATAGACTAATAACCGGTAATTTTCGAATAATAAAATACGATATTAAATGGCTAAAGACAATCCCCAATAGTGATGCTAATACGAATTTTATATAGCCTGAAACAGGTACACTAATTAAAATATATTGAATTCCAATTAAAACCGGAATATGAATAATGTAAACACAAAAGGAATTTTTAGCTAGCGTCTCCATCCATTTTGATTTTCTATTTAATTTACGTTGAAATAATTCAATTAAACCAATTGAAAGTCCTGTACATAAAAAGGTCTCATAGATTGCATAAATAAGTGAACTACTATCCCATCCACCCCTTGAATGTGGTACAAACCCAATGACATTTAAAGCAATTAATAAAACCCCTATAAATAACCATAAATTACCAACACCTTTAGGGATATGATAAATCCAGTTACTATTAGCAGCTGTTATTCCCAAAACTACAAATGCTAAATATTGAGGAAAGTGTGCATACTCCATTTGGATAAAACCTAGTACACCAATCCATTCATCAATCGAATAACTTGTTCGAACTAAAAAAGTGATTAACGATACGATAATAACAAATATAAAAATATGTTTATGTGTTGGAGAAATTGAAATTTTTGGTAAATTAATATTTTTAAAAAGATTCATTAATAATAGATATATCAGTGAATAAATAAGAAGATGTTCAATAAACCAAAGATGGCCAAAATTTAGGTCTGGCCAAGATGGCCCTGTCCAATTTAATGGTTTTTCACCAAATCCTAGATAAATATTTCTATAGTATTCATATAACGATAGGTTAGGGTAACCACGAAATTCATTATAATAAAAGTACATTATTAAAGGAATTATTACTATAAATCCAAACAATAAAGGTATACCAATTCTCTTCAACCGATCTTTCAAAAAACCTATATTCCCTTTGTGTTTATACGCAAGAGGGATAAAATAAGCAGAAAGAAAAAAATAAAGACTCATATTAAAGGCAGAGTTTATCCCAAAAAAAACGCCCAAGTCAGAATCGACACCCAAATCTCGTACATACCAAAAACCATTTGCCCCGCCATAAGGTTGACCTGCATGGTGGACGATTACAGTGCAAGAAAGAAACACTTTTAAAAAATCCATAAAATGAATACGTGTATTAGACAACTTACATTTCCCCTTTTTTTTGGAAATAGCCACTAAACTATTTATAATATTTTTTATACTCACGGTCAATATTTATCTTACTATTTTATTGATTAAATTTTAGAATATTTATTTTATAATTATTATTTATGACTAAGGGTCAATTTATATATGGTTAATTACGTGGAATTTCACTTTAATATAAAATGTTTAGTGCAAAATAAAAAGGGACAGAATGTAACTGGAAATTCTAGCAGTTATAGGTCCTTTAAAACGTAAAAAAATATCATTGTCCGTACCCTTCAAATCTACTAACCTTCTAATTGGCAAAAAAGTCGATTAGGAGGAATGGAAAGGATGCTTACAATGATACAAGTTCATCATATCAAATTTTTGTATGAGGAAAAGTGGAGCTACATCAAGTTTTTGGACACATCTCGCTTAAGTTTTCTTCTTGGGCAACATCCCGAATGGATTATTCCACATCCCACGTAGCCCGTCAAAGTGAAAAGAGCCATTGACCGCCTACGTGGGATGTAGACATCAACTGAACAGGTCGATGCTCGCTTTTATTGTTATTTAAAGAAAAGCCTATTCAAGAGTTATTAATCTTGGATAGGCTCGTTTATATTTAAACAATAAAACAGTACTTACTTATGCTAAAGTCTTCGAAATTGGTCTAATTGTGTTTTCTCACATAGACCCTTCTCTAAAACCCCTATTAAAATTTCTAAATTGCATAAAATTAGATGAAAACTCTATATTTGAACAAAGAGTTATTTACCTTTTAAGAATTAAAACTCGGAACTAATTTATCGTTTACTAGCCAAACTTCATTATGGATTCTCACCACCTGTTTCAATTAGCATTAATGTATAGTAGTTCCCTTCTTCATCTGTGTAATTAGCACTGTGGCAAATAATTGGCTCTGTTACATAGGCAACAGCATAAAGCGGTACAAGCTCCTCATCAATTTCCTCATGTGTGAAACTATTGTTTCATAACCTACTTCATGAATTGATATTTCCTTTCCTAATTTTTGCTCCAATACCTCTGTTAAACGTTGGATTGCTATCATTTTCAATATCCTCCTTATTTTTATGAACAGAAAAAGCCCTAACATCCATTTCAGATGTTAGAGCCTATTTATCACTTGAAATTTTATACATTTTCAATATATCCTTTCTCTTTCATTGATACATAGCAATTATCACCTAGTACAATATGGTCAAGCATCTCCACTCCAATGATTAAGCCTGCTTCAACTAAGCGTTTTGTGACTTCAATATCCTCTTGGCTTGGTGTAGGGTCGCCTGATGGATGCGGATGACAGCAGATGATGGAAGCCGCATTACTTGCGTTGCATAGCTGTGTCATAATTTTGGACTACTTGAATTATTACATAATAGTAAAAACAATTAAAAATAGCCAATAGTTCTTTGTATTTATTTTCACTATCATATGGCTTACAAGTAAAAAAACGACACAATAGTCAAAAGACTATTGTGTCGTTTTTTTAATATTAATACTTGAATGAAGCAGCGTAAGATCTAATATCAGTTGTCGATGAAGGAGTTATGCTAAACCCAACACCCGAGCCTACAGATATTCCTACAGTACCTGTAATTCTGTTGTGTCCATATTCTAATTGAGCATTCGCAGTACCTGAAAGACCAGATTGAATATAAAAATATTGAGAAATTGTACCTTCATTAAATTGATTTGCATTTAATGTTGTACGTAAATCATGTGCGCTTGCAACTCCTGCACCAGTTTGCCATTTATCAGGTTTTGCTGAAGATGCTAACAGTGTAGAACCACCTGTTAATTTATTGTACATAGAAGTAGATGAATAATGACCGACAATATCCCCATTTGAAGTTTTGAAATATACACCTAAACTAGAAGGGAATCCGATTGTAATTTTATCAGTTAGATTAAATGCAGGGTGAGTCAACCAACGGAAGTTTGCATAAGCATAAAACTTATTGTAACCAGATACATCACTTGTATTTATTTTAAGAACATCTCCGATAAAACTTAAATCTCCTTTTGGAATATCAGCTAGTGTAGTAAATCCTTTTTCGTCAAATGAATAAACTTCATTAAAACTACCAACTACTTCTGCTTTTCCTGCAACGAAATCTTTTAGATGACTAGCAGGTAATGCATTAATTTTTGCCTCTGTAAATCCTAATTCATTGTAAAGATAATCTAGTTCATCTGCTGTTAACTCTTGAATTTCAGCACCCTTTACAAGAGGATTAAAAAATAAAAACGATGAACATAGTACAACTATAAAACCAAATTTTTTTATCATGGTAAAACCTCCCTTTTGTTCACGATAACATATTTTTAACCTATTTAAACATCTTTTTGATATTTTGGTTAATTTTTACTAATAGACTAATAATTACAGATAGTAAAATAACTATAATTAAACCTATAGACATGATTAAGCCATCAATATAATCTGTTAAACCAAATGCTCCTAGAATGAAAAAAACAATTAAACTCAAAAATAAAGTTAATAAAGCTATAGAAAAATGCTTCATAAATTCACCTTCCCTTATATTCTTTTAAATTGTTCCATAATAATATTTATTTCCTAAACTATGAATTATTTTCATATTTTGGAATAACATTACACACAAATTATACATACTTATTCCAAATAAAAGCAATAAACTATTGGAAAATGGTAAAAAGTAAAGCAATTTGGGGCTTGATATTGATTGGTTTCATCGTAATACTCTAGAGCTAATTTTAATATTTTTTCAATTAAAAACACCTAAAACATTGTTAAATCAACGTTCTAGGTGATTCTTTAAAAAAACCGCACCTACTTATGATAAGGTTCTCCCTGTCTTACTAAGTAGTAAAGCGTCATCGTAATCAAACCAAAAAGTTATACACTTTATATCCTTTCGGTTTGGCTCAACTTCAATTTTTTTAATTAACGCTCTTAAAAGTAACTTTCTTTGTTCAAAGGTAGCGGTTTTGTATAGGCTATCGAAATGTTCAAGGGCTTGGTAAATCGTCTCTTTAGTAATAGTTGATTCGCTTTGTAAATCTTCATATTCCCTTTCAACCCGCCTCTTTCTTTCCTCCATATCATCTATATCCTTTAGGATTGATTCGGCTTGCATATTATAAACCCTCGCTCCAAGCTTTTCAGAGGAATAGTCACTATTAAGCTTATTTAATAAGGCTTTTTTCTTCTCCAAATTTTTACTACTCAACAATAAAGTATTTTTCATTGAGCTTTTTTCAAGTAGTTTTTGACTTTCAATCCTCTCAAGCACATCTTCAACTATCGTTATATCGTTTAATAGCTCTTTAACCCTTTGGAGTACCTTCTTTTCGATACTTTCTTTACCAATTAAATTTGATTTACAAGCTTTTAACCCTTTACTGGCAAATGCTTGACACATATAGTATAAATGATAACCGCTCCCATCCCTTTTTTTCGACTTATTCATTACAGTTCCTGAACCACAAGCAGGACAACGGAGAATTCCCGAAAGAATAAAATCGCCATGAAAATTTCTATTTTTTGATACACTCTCTTTATTAGTATTATTAATTGCTTGGGCTTTAGCCCATAAATCGAGGGAAATTATTGCTTCATGCTTTCCCTCGACTAAAACATAATCTTTAGTAACTCCATTCCGCCTTTTAGTATTCCAGTCCTTTCTCTTCCCCCATCTACACTTACCTATATAAACTTCATTCTCTAATATTGTCTTGATCGTACCGATACTAAAGAGATTTCCCTTTTTTGATCTATAACCTTCCTCATTTACGGTTTTAGCAATATATTTATATCCCTTACCTTCTGCCCTTAACTCAAATATTCTTTTAACGAGATTTGCTTCCTCGGTATTAATAACTAGCTGCTTATTTATATTATTATAGCCTAGTACAATTCCACCGTTCCAATAGCCTTGTTCTGCTCTTTTTTCCATACCAGCTTTTACCCGACTTATAATCATTCCACGCTCATATTCAGCAAAAGTACCAATCAGATTTATGAACATTTTTCCGTCAAGAGTTGAGCTATCTAAATTATTATCGCTCACCAATAAACGGCAATTGTTAGGCACTAATACCTCATCTTGCAATTTGGAAATATCACTAAGTCTTCTGGAAATCCTATCTACAGTTTTAACAAGGATTGCTTGAAACTTGCCGTCATATAAATGCTTAAATAAACGCTGAATTTCAGGACGCTCATAACTTTTACCCGAATAACCATCATCAGAATAGACATCATAAACCTCCAAGTTATTACTTTCAGCATATTTCTTCAAAGCATCCTCTTGAGCTCCCAAAGAGTACCCTTCCTTGGCTTGCTCCTCTGTAGAAACTCTCGTGTATATAGCTACTTTCATATGATGTTTGGTCATATACTTTGCCTTCCTTTACTTATTTACATAATTTTTTATTATGCTAGCCAATATGTTAATTAGCTCATTTCTTTTTATTTCCCCAACAGAAGGAATAATCAGTTTTCGTTCCTTGTAATTATTATTTTCTCCCGCTTCCACTCGTCTCTCTCCCCTTGATGTAAAATTTTTATAGAATCGGTTCGTGTACACCTTTAGTTTTTATTTCACCGTAGCAATACATTCCCTCATAGAAATCTTTACGGTCTAATATTCGTTTCACCTGAACTTTCGTAAACCTTTTACCTTGCTGCGTCGAATAACCTTCATTATTTAGCTGAGAAGCCAATTGAGACAAAGACCAGCTTCGGAAATTCCCCTTTAACTCAAATAATCGTCTTACCGTTTTGGCTTCCTCTTCATTAACCCTCAGAAATTTTTGTCCCTTTTTAGCCGTATAACCATATATGGGTTTTCCCCCTGCATATTTCCCTTGCTTTGCTTTCATATTTCGTCCTCGTGCCAGTTTCATAGTTATCTCCATACGTTGATACTCGTCCAGTAACTCTATTAAACCGTTCACTAAAAAATCGTTTGGGTCTTTCTTATAAATGCTATAATTCGGCTGTTCAATACTTTTAACATCCACTCTAAATTTTTTTAACTCCCGATGAACTAAAACTTTAACAATATCAGACCGCCATAACCGGTTAGTGTTTAGCACAATTACGAAATCTACCTTAGAAGTAGAAATTTCAGTTAACATATCTTGAAAGCCTTCCCTTTCTACCTCTAAGGCTTCTTCATCTATTTTTGCTCCACTTATACCAGCATCGATAAAGCACTCTAGTAAATTCCACCCTTGCTTTTCACAAAATAATTTTATTTCATCTTTTTGATAAGTTAGGCTATAACCATCTTTTACTTGTCCTAAGGTAGAAACTCGTATATACCCTATTACATTCACCATTTTTCCTCCCACCGTAACGGAAATTCTAATTATCGTAACGATTTAAACACTTTACCTTTATTTGGTAATTTATTACTAGGCAAGCATATTACGTACTGATGTAAAATTACAACCCTAAGTTTCGATGAATCTTACTAAGGGCACTTGCATTTTTGGGATATTGGTTTTAATTTTTAAAGGAATAAAGTGACTGCCTTTTATACGCTAGAACACAGCTATAAGTAACTATTATGACAAATCTATAGAACTTAATGTTTTAAAGGATTGCAAAAGGTCTAATTTTCATTTTTAAACCACATAATCTTAAAGGTAGTGGACTGAATATAGTTTAGAAAATCAATAGTAATCTTATATCCGTCTACCTTTTTTAAATTCCCTTCAAGGTTCTTTAAATTCTCCATTATTTCAGTATAATCACCTTTGATAATCTTTGGCTTCTCTAGGTTACTGCTTTGTAAATAAAGACGTTTTCCAAAAGAACGTTCATCTGCTTTAAACTCAATCAAATTTTTTATTAAATAATTTTTTAATCTCGCATATTTATCAATAATTTGAGGGGAATAAATATTCTTTACATTGACTATTCCATGCCCCCATATATCTTGAAATACACCAGTTCTTAATTCTCCTGTAGGTATATCAGGTAAATTAATCAGCACATGGAAATGAACTGTACCACGGTTTTGAAAGGAACGCACAGCTAGATATTTAAAATCAGAATACTTATCACGCATACGTTTTATCCAATTGTCAAAATCCCGGCTGGCTTGCTCTAGCGACACATTTTCCTTTGCATAAGTCAGAGTCACATATTTATCGCCTAGCTTAAAGTTCATATCCATTAAATCACCGAAAGTTTCCTTTTCCTTCATAGTAAGTTTCCGAGCTTTAGGCTCTCTTTTCTCTTTCTTACTATATTTCCTTTCTTTAATACCGTTATTTTTCAAAATAGCTATTTTTATCATTTTCTCAATGGTGGAAAGTCCAGAATCCCTCTCTACCTTCATAATTTCTACTTGTCGTTCAGCCTTTGTTTTCTTAGAGGTATCTCTCTTCCTAATCTTTTTTCCATAACGCTTCACTTTGATATAATCACCTATACGTTTCATTTCACTATCATAATATTCCATATTATCCCATCCTCTCAACCCATAGTCCCCCCGTTTTTTTGGGGTTCAACATAAATAAACCAAGAGAGATGAAATGTACTCCGCAAATTCTCATGGAAACAAAAGTTAAATGCATACGGCGGTTTTTTCACATTCAAGGAACGGGATGGTGTATCTATCATCGGATTATAAGGAGTAGGAGCGGAAATAAACAGGGGACGGAGCGAAGCGAAGTCCTCCGAGCATAGCGAGGAGTGAGATTAGTTTATCTCTTGATTATTTCATTATGGAAAACGTCCCTTCAATGAGGGCATGAATCACCCATAAATATTAAGAAGTAGAAACTTCAGCTTCGCTGAAGTGCTATTTTTTCACTTTCTTTCAACTAAATCCTTTTCAATTTTCTGTGTCTCTGTTTCTTTATATCCATTTATATGCTCTAGCTTTTTTCTGTTCATTCAAATTTCAGTAGGAGTATTCAGATGTAAATTTCATTCTACTTCTTAATATCCACCTATATTTTATCTAAAGCGTTAAAGCGCTAAAGTACACAAGTGGGCGTGTGGGGCTTTATCACCTTAAAGCGACATATAGTTTCATATTTCCACATAGATTTAGAACGAGGTGTGGGAAATACAGGAATCCTTAACAGCACGATCACACATAAAAATGCACATAAAAATCTTTAACTACTAAGTGCCGTTATCTATCTTTTTCCTTTCGAAGGAACCTGGTAATTTAAAAACAAACTCAATCCCTAGTTTCAAATGGTTAAAGGCTTTTTAAACAAGGCATTTGCCATTTTATATCTTCCCCAGCTAAACTACCATAATTATTACGTCAAAAGCCCCTTAGATGGTTTCTGGAAGTTTAGCAACCAGTTATCACCTAAGGGGCTTTATAGCCATTGGAAATTTGCTTATTTTTCATTAACTAATTTAACAAGACCTTTTTTAATAATCACAAAACCTCTTTCTTCCCATGCCTTCACAAATTTTTCAGTACAAGTTATCTCCACACCGCTCTCTTCATTTTTCATCACATATCCTTCTCGTTCGTTAGATAGTTCGTCATAAGCGTTCTTCATATTTTCCACTTCTTTCTATCGTATTTATGAGACTTTTTTTCTCCTCGCTAATAAATAAGTTTCTTAGTTATTAAAGATTTCGAGAGCTGTATATATTTTTTATCGAGAGAACTCTCTATATATTATTAAAATAAGCCCCCACCTATTTCTAATACGTTTCTTCTATTTCCAACATGTTAGCGAGATTAGAACGAGCTTCATATACTTGCTCTTCCAAACCTTCACCTACTCCTAGAACCATTTTTATAAATTGCTCACTTACATATTTTTCCTTATCGGTGTAATTGGCCGAATTAGTTTCTACTTCTCTTGCATTATCAGAGATAGATTTTATAACCTCATTACTCGGAAATTCACCGTTTTCAAACGCTACGTTTAGTTCATGGAATGCCCATAGAGCATTACTATAATAATTTTCTCCAATACCTTCTGGTACATTTGGAGAGCTACCTAAATAATAGGCTAAAAATAATACTACGATAATTCCGAGAGCCCATATAACCTTACTTTTCCATATAGGCTTCCTCTTTACCAATACATCATCCATTTTTAGCTCACTAATTAATATATTCCTCCTACTTTTTGATTATTCGTCTTTCTTTATAAAAAAACATATAAAAATCGGTACGCTTAAGCGTACCACTATATTATTTAGTATATGGTAAGTTTTCCTTAATAGTCAATATCAATCGATTGTAGGGAGAGCTATGACAAGAAAAGTCAAAGTGAAGATTCATGAACTAGTCAATCAAAGAGGAATTTCATTAAGGGAATTATCTCGATTAACTGATATACGCCATGCTGCTTTAAGCGAACTAGCTAATCAAAAAAGGCAAAATATAAACTTTAGTCATATAGAAAAAATCGCAGATACTTTAGAGTTAGATGATATTAGAGACATCATTGACCTGATAGAAGTCAAAGACAAGTAAAAGTCGCTCCATACATAGGGCGACTTTTTTTAATATACTCTAATGTTTAAATTATTTACTCCTTGTATTTTTTCTTCAAGTATTACAATGTAAGATTTTATTTTAGACCTCAATTGCCCTTTTTTTACTTCCTAACTGTAGCAAGATGTCATTCAAAACAAAAAGTTATTTACGTTTATATTTTTTATTGAAAGGCTCTCTCTACTCATAACTTTCTCCAATACTTTCTTAATCATTAGATTGCTATCATTTTAATAATCCTCTAATTTGTTTATAGTTTGAAGAATTGCATGGAATATCTTTAACAATCATATACTTAAAATAAAATGATTTTAATTTATGAGCAATTAAATATCAATGGGTGTATTTAAACACCGATAAATATTCAATAAATTTCCTTTTATTAAATCAAATATAGTTACACATAATTATAAAATATGATATAAGATTAATGAGAGGTGTTTTAAATGTTTACAAGCGAATTATGCTTACAAAATAAATTTATACAACTAAAAGAAGCCGAATTAAACAAAAATGAAAAAATCCTAACAGAGTTTAATGCGCGATTCGGAAATGTAGATATGGTTCAGGTATTTATTAACGATTCTAACTTACTCAGTTATGATCAAGCCAATTTACTTTCAACATACCAATTTGCTAAGGTATTAGCCTTTTTACATAAAAAAGCAATTCGTACCTTCACCTATCTACAAAAATGTACGGATTATGGAGAGAAAACGTTAAGCTCTATATTATCTAAGTTAATTAAAGCAAACATTGTTACAGAAATTAATTCAAATCGGTACATTATCTCAGAAGAATTTGAATTCCCTATGCTACAATTCATATCTTATGAAGCAAAATTACAAAAATGGAAAAAAGCTATACTTCAAGCTTCCATTAATAAAAAATTCTCATCTTATTCTTATGTTGTATTACCAATTGAATTAGCATACAAATTAAAACAAAATAAAATAAATTATTTTCAAACCTATAATGTTGGCCTGATTGGTGTTTCTGATAATAAAATTGAATACCTATTCAATCCTAAAAAAGAAACTTTGAAATTTACAATTAATCCTTCGTTAATTTCTAGTATTGCTAAGTATCAAATAGAAACTTCTACCTTTTCTATTTCAGCTCAATAAAAAGAAGCTATTACTAACTGGAATAGCTTCTTTATTGTTTGTACTGTTTATAAAAAAATAAAGTTATCTTCTTGAAACCCATTTAAGGCATTTTTATAATTCTCTATATGCCTACCATTAATCTTTTGTAATGGATTCAGTTCATTGTATCGTTTTATATTAGAATCTGCTTTATCAACTATTTCATTCACTATCCTTAACTTTTCATCTATACTTCCTTTTTCTACAATTTCTTCAACCACTTTCTTCAAAGCCTCAAAATATTGTTGATAAATTTCATTTAAGTTTATACTTTCAATATTTCCTGAGTTAATTTTGTCATCTAACTCACAATCACACAGAATCCTACCATACATTTCCTCTTTATATTTCTCAGGAATACTAAATATTTCGTCCTCTATTGCTAATTCAAAAAGCATCTTCATAGAAGTATATCTTTTCTTTTGCCTTCCCATACCGTCAACTGGTTCTAAACCTTTTTGTTCCTTATTAAAGTTTCTTAATGAGTAAAACCAGCCTGTACCAATTGCCTCAGCTCCAACTGCAAAATATAGGATACTCTCTATCCCCACATAACCAATGATAACCTTTAAACCAAGATTTTTTAAATCATAGATAAATTGAAGCATATTTTGTAGTCGAGTTGGATTAAAATCATGCCTATGTTTATTATTATTCTCCCGATCAATAGTAATATATATACCATGGAATTTATGAGATATATCACTAAAATCGTCTAAAAAGTCAGCAATATATGACTTATTTTCAAGAGCACTTTCGCTAAAAATAATTGAAACGTATTTCTCAGCTTCTATTCCTCTGTCAGATACTTCCTCGCTAAAAATCTCCCACATATCGAAAAGTTTATCAACTATTCGATCATTAAAACTATATAAATATAGAGACGGAGCCATTAATGCATTTACATTAAAATCTAATTGAAAATCAATTGAACTCTCTACTAAATTTTCGATATTGCTTGTGTTTCTTAAAAAATTTCTATCTATATCTTGCTCAGGAAAGTAAGGAAGGTCATTCAATTTTTTTGGTATCGATCCAGAAAATTGTTTATAATACACTTTTAAATCTACTATATTTTTACCAGAAGAATATGCTTCATTATCTTCCCTTACATCCTTAATTCGACTTATAGTTTCCTCTCTTGGATCCCAAATTACTCCGTCTATTAACTTGTTAGCATAAAATCTATCTATCTTTGGCTTCCAAGCAGGACCATGTTGTGCAAAAATCATTATTCTTCCTCCTGACCCATTAGATTTTCTAATTGACATAATAATTCATCTAAATTTGACCATCTTCGATGCCTTTGTGGTGTTGCCAATCTAGATATTACTTTACTAAATAGCATTAAAGACCTAGAACTAGAATCTTTATCTTTCCATAGCTGGAATATGTGATACATGTCTCTAATTTGGTTTATCCCCATCGACCGAGTTTCTGGTAGAAATATTTCTATTGCAATTAATCCCAATGGAAATAAATCTGTTCTAAAGTCCCAAGTATAATTGGAAGTTCTTTTTTCCTGCTCAGGAGCCATATAATAAGGGGTTCCTATTGCCATTCTTGTACCAGTAAGCTTCTCCTCTTCATTTGATTTTACCAATCCAGCATCTATTATTTTAAAATTACCTTTATAATATATAATATTCCTTGGAGTTAAATCCCTGTGTACGTATCCACTATCATGCATTACTTTAACTTGATTAACCATTTGGAATAAAAATGTAATAACTGCATCAATATTTTGGGAACTACGATATAACTCACTACTATTTAATGTATCTCCCTCAAATCTTGTTTCAAAATAATAAATAAAACGGTAATCCTCCCTTATTAACATTTGATGTTCTTCAAAAATCTCTAATTGGGGTAGAATAGGGCATTTTTTTGATGCATTAAGCTCTCTGATAATTCTTTTAGATTTAGCCTCTATTTCATAATCTCGTTCGGATTCAAAGTCACTAGTTGATATTTCTCTAAATGCTAATTTGTTAAACGTGATATAGGGTGAAACATCAACAAATTTAAGCATACTTACATTTCCAGTACTAAGAGCTACTTGGAATACCTGCCTCTGCCCACTTCTAGGTAACTTATTAACAGATGTTACTATTAATCCTTTTTGTTGTAATATGTTCTGAACATCTTCATCATTTATAATGTATGGATCCATAATTTCTCCTTTACAAAAAAATAAATTAGTGTTATCCCTTTATTACTTCTCACCTATAAATTATTGTATCATATTACCAATGTAGTATATTTCTAAATATGTATGTTTTGGTATAAAAAAATAAAAAATCCCTTCAATACGTTCATATAACTTGTTGAAGAGATTTTTATGTGAAACTATTCAATAAAAAATTTCTATCTCAAACTTCCGCTTTACTATCACTTGTGATACGGTTCACCCTTCATAATCCTAAAACTCCGATAAATCTGCTCCACCAGGACTAGCTTCATTAGCTGGTGGGGTAATGTCATTTTGCCGAAGGACTGCTGCTCGTCAGCTCGCTTCAATACTTCATTGTGTAGGCCGAGGGAGCCACCGATGACGAAGGCGATTTTGCTTTTGCCATAGGTCATGAGGGATTCAAGATCTGCTGCCATTTGTTCAGAGGTTTTCATTTTGCCGTTAATCGCTAGGGCGATAACGTATGTATCTGGACTAATTTTGGAGAGGATACGTTCACCCTCCTTTTTCTTGACGATGTCCATTTCGGCATCGCTTAGCTGCTCGGGGGCTTTTTCATCTGGTACCTCAATGATATCCATCTTTGCATAACCACCGAGTCGTTTCACATATTCATCGATGCCCATTTTTAAGTACTTTTCTTTTAGTTTGCCGACTGATACAATCGTTATATTCACACGTTATCCACCTTTACAATTCATTTACAAACAAATTATCCACAGAAGTTATCAACATATCCACATAGCATTCCTATATATTGTGTAAAGTTATTTACTTGATACAATATATTCTGCTGGTTGTTCACAGTAACTACATTTTGTGGATAACTTTTTTTCCTCTTCGACTTTATCCATAATTGGGAATACTTTTTGCTCCGCTACAAACATGTCTAAAGCGTGATCTATATGGTTTTCGCAGCTGTATTTTTCCATTTCTCTATGTCTCCTTGTTTTCCGAAATTTCCACAAACTTATTCACATTTCAGTCTATGTTATCCACAATCTATTGTAACAAAGGACTGACAAGTATGAAAGAAAAGGCTTTCTCTTGCTGTTTTGATGTGTAGAGATATTATTCACAATTTTCTAGTTATCCACAATATTTGCTCTATCCTTCTGTATAAGGCTAGTATCCACAAAAAAATCAGTGAGGATTATTAACCCCTCACTGATTTATATTTACAATGAATTGCTATTTGTTAAAGTTAGTGATAGCTCCACTAATTTACCTTGGCGGTATACTTTCATTGTTAATTTATCACCAATTTTTTTATCATTATATAAATGTTTGCGTAAATCAATTGCTGTTTCGATTTTTTTGCCATCCATTTCTACAATGACATCATATTGTTGGACACCTGCTTTTGATGCTGGTGAGTTATTTACAACGTCTGTAATGACAACACCTGTCGTAATATCTTTCGGTAATTTTAATGTTTGCTGTTGGTAGAATGATGGTACATCCGTTAAATCAGCTAGCTGAATACCCATTGTTGGACGTTTCATTTCACCATTTTTCTCTAATTCCTCAATAATTGGAATGGCTGAGTTAATTGGAATTGAGAAGCCTAATCCTTCTACAGAGGATTCAGCAATTTTCATGGAGTTAATGCCGACTAATTCTCCTGCAAGGTTTACTAATGCACCTCCACTATTACCAGGGTTGATAGCAGCATCTGTTTGTAAAACCTCTTGCTGCCAATCAATTGTTCCATCACCATTTATATCAACCGGTACAGAACGATCCTTACCAGAAACAACACCTGTCGTAACAGATCCATAAAATTCTAAGCCAAGTGGGTTACCAATTGCGATTACTGTTTCACCTTGTTTTAGGACATCTGAGCTCCCAAATTTTGCAACTGTTTTAACATCCTTAGAGCTGATTGAAATAACCGCTAAGTCTGTCCATTCATCTCTACCAACTAACTGCGCTTCTTCCTTCGTTCCATCTGGCATTGTTACTTCTAGCTGTTTTGCGCCCTGAATAACATGGTTATTTGTCACGATAAATGCCTTGTCACCCTGAACCTTATAAATAACACCTGAACCGCTTCCAGCAGGCTGTGTTGATGTTGTTGGCGGATTCCAGAATCCACCGCTAGTCACTTCTTGTATATTAGTTATACCTACAACTGCACCTGAGGCCATATCTACTGCTTTTGTAACATCCGTTGTCACTTCTGTTGCTACTTGATTGATGGTCGTTTCATTTTTACCTGTATTGCTTGTCGTTGTACCAGGCATCTGGTTAACAAGCCCAGGTAGCATAAGCCACACAAGCAGAGCACCTATGATGACCCCAATGAGACCACTAAAGAAGTAACCGCCTTTACCTCCTCCGCCGCCACCTTTCTTTTTTTGACGCTTCTCTTGTATTTCTCGCTCCTCTTTTTCAAGTCGCTCTTGAAGAGGTGATTTCTGTATTTCATCATTATTTAGGAAATCACGATTTTTATCATCATCTTGGAAATAGCCCATTTTCCTCATCCTTTCATGTATTAGTATTTGTTAGTTGTTACCCTAATATTACGATTCAAACATTAAAATCAGATGAAAAATAAATAAAATGGACATAAAAATGGCTGTCTCATCGTATTTTTTTAAATTACGATGAAACAGCCTCTTAAAAAGTTTCAATAATATTAAACTGTTACCAATTGGGTTGGTTCCTCTGCATCCGTATCAAATAACTTAACATACTCTCCTACAATAATACCGCAGGATTGTAATGTTTGTGTGACACTCATGCGTGCAAGCTCTTTCATATTATTATCCTTACTTAAATGCGATAAATAAATATTTGTTGGCTTTTCAAATACGACTTCACTCATAGCTACTGCCGCATCTTCATTTGAAACATGCCCTACATCACTTAAAATACGGCGTTTTATTGACCATGGATAACGGCCCATTTGTAGCATATTCACGTCATGGTTACTTTCAAAGACAAAGGAATCTGCACCTCGAATAATACCCTTCATGCGGTCGCTAACATAGCCTGTATCCGTGATAACAACAAGCTTGCGCCCATTTTCATGAAAAGTATAGAACATTGGATCCGCTGCATCATGTGACACAGCAAAGGATTCAATAGCTATTGAGCCAAAGTGCTTTACTGTATCCATTTCAAATTCAAAACGTTGCTCTAGGGGAATATCACCAACAAGCCCGTCCATCGCCTGCCATGTCTTGGCATTTGCATAAACAGGTACATTATATTTTCGTGCCAATACACCAATTCCCTTAATATGGTCACTATGTTCATGTGTCACGAAGATGCCACTCAGCTGTTTCATATTACGGTCGATTTTCGCAAATAGCTGCTCCATCCTTTTTCCACTTAGCCCTGCATCGACAATAAATGAATGTTCATCATTCTCTACATATATCGAATTGCCTGTACTGCCACTTGCTAAAACACTAAATCGCATTATTCAACTCCCCAGTCTTCCTCTTCTCCCTCTTGCTTGTCCTCTTGAATATCAATAATTTTTCCTTCCATCGCATCAACAAAGTATTCTTCTGACTCACCGTCTGCTAATTTTACTTGTACTTCCCATGTTGGTATCAACACTTGTGTTTGTGTTTGTGTTAAATTACTAAAAGTCGAATAGCCCAGCTTTATATGAGTAACACGTGATTCTGCCTTTAATAGTCCTTTTGCATACAATGTTTGGATAATTTGAAGTGGTGGAATAACTGTTTCTTGTTGTTCTATTTCTTCAATATTATCAATCATGGTCTGCTCATACATAATAACTTCGTCGTCCATATTCCATTTTATTTTTAATGAGGCACTCTCATTGTAATAGAACATTTGATTATTTTTCTTCTGAAAGAAGATAGCGACTCGCTCCTCACGATCTACCTTCCATAATGCATAGGAATCTCCCGCTTTAACATTTGTATGGAGAAACTCAGTAAAGCTTGTATTATCATTAATATTTCGTAACTTCACAGGATTTATAAAAACAACATGAGCTAGTGTTCCATCAATATTAGCTTGCTGATTTTTATCAGGGAAATCACTACCCGTAAACTTATGCACTTTGCCCGTAATATAAGTTGCAGATTCATTGCTAGGCAATGCACCATACGTAATTTTATCATCCTTTAAACGGGTTTCTATTGTTCTTTCACCAGGTATTTCTACGCTCTGCGCTTCATTATAACGTTTTAAATATAACGAATACAAGAAGATGTCCAGTATTAAAAAAACGATGATGAAAATAGATTTTGTTCTATTCCAATCCATTTACGACACCTCCTAATAATTCAGGCGTCAATTTTGTCGCTATACCGTTATGAACAACAAACCAGCATGGCTCTAATGTCATTATGCTAGTGGAATCTTGTTTTAAATAATACCCTACCACAACATCATCTATATCTGACAGAACAAAATTATTCAGTTGCTGAATCTTTTCCAAAATCTCCACACCTGAAGGCAGCTCTTTTATCTCCTTCTCGGTTGGAATATCGAAAACTAAGGAATAATAAGGGCGTTTGTAGCGGAATATAACATTATCCCCCCAAACAGTCGTAATCTTGCTGATAACTTGATCACTATAAACTGGTAACCCCTGTAAATATTGCTGATACTCTAGCTGATTTTTATTAGTATTTTTTGATACATAGCGATAATCAGCTGTAAATCCACCGTGCTCGTTGATAAATTCAAAGCTATCCTTCAAGAGCTTAGATGGCTCTATGATGGCACTACTTTCTACAGCTGGATATACATAGGTTAAAGATTTTAAGTTTGAATCAACAGTCATTCGTGATTTGCCATCCTGATATTTTTCAGTCATTGCACTTTCAATACTACGCTGAACAATATTTGGATTTGGAAATAACACGTTTTTAAAAGATTCAAGTGGCTCCTCTATAAACGTATACATATATTTGGTAGATTCAATTTTATCATTAGGCATATAAAGTGAGGTAAAGCCATCACGTTCAATTTCTTTAAAAGCGCTATATGTTTTCGCTGGCTCAATAACATCCCTTATAAATGGATTGGTATTTTGCAGGCTTACACGTGAACGCATTAAAGTCTTATTATTACTACTAATGAAAAAGATCTGTAATTCTTTGTTGCCATAATTCGTCCAATCAATAATCATACGATTAAAGGTTGTTTCAGGTATTTCCTTATCAGCAAACTGGAAAATAGAGCTAAAGGCAGAGTAAGGTATTTCACCTGTAAAAAAGATGGTCATACGATTATTCGTACGAATCATTTCATTTACATAATTCGCAGTAAGATTATTATTGATTGGCACTAAATCAAGAATATTCCAGCCTTGAAAAGCTTTCATAATATCCTTCATCGCGCCATTGGATGCCGTTCCCGTGAACTCCTCATCAAAACGATAAATTGCCTTATAGGGACGAATGATATCCTCCATCCTCTTCTGAGATCCAATTAGGATTTCTTTTCCCTCAGTTTGTTCAATAATTTTATAATCTGGTGTATATGTCCAAATGATAAAGGTTAAAATGACACTCAACATGACGAGTAGAAATAATACAACTGATTTAACTGGCTCTATATATTTCATGCCCACTCACCTGCCTCGTCAAAATCATCTAAATCATAAGGTAATGTGAAGAATATGGTTGTACCTTGACCTTCCTCACTTTCAGCCCAGATTTTACCTCCATGCGCTTCAATCATTTCCCTGGCAATAGCTAGTCCTAGACCTGTACCGCCCATAGAACGAGCACGTGCGCGGTCCACACGATAAAAACGATCGAAAATGCGTCCTACATTTTCCTTAGGAATGCCCATACCATCATCAGAAATCATAACCTTCAACATCTCACCTTGCACAGTAAAACCAAATCGGACATTTCCACCATCTGGAGAATACTTTATTGCATTAGAAATGATATTATCAATTACCTGTGTCACTTTATCTGTATCAATTTCCACATAATAAGATGCTTCTGGGAATAAACGTTGGAACGTTACCTTGTCAGACTTTGACATTTCAAAGCGATCAATAATACGATTAAAGAATGAATTGAAAAGAACAATATCCTTATTCAATTCATAATCCGCACTATCCATGCGTGATAACTGCAACAAGTCATTCACTAAGCGAATCATTCGCTCTGTTTCTGTTTGTGTAACATTCAAAAAAGTTGGAGCAATATTTTCATCTTTCCAGGCACCATCCGCCAATGCCTCTAAATAGCTGCGCATCGTTGTTAATGGTGTGCGTAACTCATGTGATACATTGGATACAAATTCCCGACGATCCATTTCAATTTTTTCCTGCTCTGTAATATCGTGCAGTACAGTAATTAAACCATTGATGAAACCTGTTTCTTTTTGAATGACCGAGAAATTCGCACGCAAAATATAGGGTGCGTCAGTTATACTAAAATTTAAATTCAACGCATCATTCATGTGTATTAAATCCTCAAAGCTATACTCTTGATCAATTCCTAAAACAGACGCAATTGGGCGGCCTAATGTAATATCCCTAGAAATATGTAAGAGCTCTAATGCGGGATCATTAATAAGGATGATGCGTCCCTTTCGATCTGTCGCAATAACACCATCCGTCATATTACTAAGGACCGAATCAAGCTTTCGTCTCTCTGCATCTGTAGTGGATTGGGCTTCCTGCAAGCGATTTGTCAAATGATTAAATGTTATAGCAAGCTGTCCTATTTCATCTGTTCCATAAACACGTACTTTTCGTGAATAATTTCCTTTTGCCATCGCCTGTGCCTGTTTACGCATATCTGCAATCGGCTGTGTTATTGTTCGTGCTACTAAAATTCCTAAAAAGATAGTAATCACCAAGGACACAGCAGTCCCACCAAGGAAAATACGGTTAATGTCATTCACTTGTCCAAAAACAGATTCAATATTAGCTTCAATATAAAGAACCCCTATAACTTCATCATCCGTACCTGCACCATTTCGAATGGGTGTCGCTAACACCCAAATTCGATTTCTCGTTTTATTATCAAGTTTGATATTTTCAAATAATGTCTCTGCTGACAATGCACGTCGGACAAGATCCGTATTTGAGCGCTGTCCAATCAGATTTTGATTTTCTAACTCAGATGTTGCACGTATCCGCTGTCGATTGTCAATAACACGAATCTCTAAAATATCTCCATAAGAAACATCCTTCAACCCTGTAGAAAACTCCATCACAATCGTTTTCAGGCTTTCTTCAAGTGTTGGCATACTTTCATCGCGTTCCTTTAAAATTTCCTCACGAATGCTGTATTGCATTAAATCAACACGTTGGAAAATGGAATCTCGAAAATTGGTTTTTAAATTATCCTCCAATTCACGTGCAAAATATATACCTATTATTTGCAAAGCAAGTAATATTAACAAAATATAAATAAGCACTAGCTTGACATGAATTGATTTAAAGAAGCTAACTTTTTGCATACCATTTACTCCTGCTCAGGATTTCGCAAATAATAACCTACTCCACGACGTGTTACAATCCAAGCTGGGTGACTAGGATTATCCTCTATTTTTTCACGTAAACGACGAATCGTTACATCAACTGTTCGAACATCACCAAAATAATCATAGCCCCATACAGTTTGCAATAAATGCTCACGTGTCATGACTTGACCAATATGTTTCCCCAAATAATGTAATAGCTCAAATTCACGATGTGTAAGCTCAATGGCTTCATCCCGTTTTAATACTAAATAAGCATCAGGTTGAATGACAAGCGAGCCTACCACAATCTCATTCGACTCTTCTGCAACCTCCTCAGCAGCAGGAGCAACCACCTGTAAACGGCGCATATTGGCTTTGACACGTGCAATCAATTCGCGCGTACTAAAAGGCTTTGTTACATAATCATCAGCACCCATTTCTAAGCCTAATACTTTATCAATCTCAGAGCCTTTTGCTGTTAGCATTATAATCGGAAAATCATATTTTTTTCGGACTTCCCTACAAACCTCCATACCATCACGCTTTGGTAGCATTATATCTAAAAGCATTAAATCTGGCTGCTCTTCCTCAACCTTCGCGAGAGCTTCATCACCATCATAAGCACAAATAACCTTATAGCCTTCTTTTATTAAATTAAACTGTAAAATATCTGCGATTGGTTTTTCATCATCAACAACTAAAATTGTTTTATCCATACATTTTCTCCCTTTCGCTATTTATCTAAATGTGTATTTTAATTTTTCTCTGAAATTTGTGTCATTCATTAGAAGCTGTAGTTAGTTACTTCTAGATTTTCACTTCTTATTCTATCTTTTCAGTAGATGTTTAGACACCCACTACGATTTATTAGATTTCTATGGCTGACGCTTGACATTGGTCACAAAAAAACTGAAAGAAGTTAAATTCACTACTCTTAACTCTATCATGCTTTTAGCTTCAATGCATTATTCTAAATTCAATAACAATTATTAACTATTAAAATCAATTTCGTATGGGCGTACTTGTAGCTGCCGCTTCGCTTTCGCACAGATAAAACCGTGTAGCTGCCGCTTCGCTTTCGATACAAAATAACATTTGCGGAATAAAGATAAACGAATTTCGACAAATATTTCTCGGGAAATAATAGAGAAGAAATATACAAAAAGACAGTCCATTTTTTTGGACTGCCTGTTATTCGAAAAAATTAACGTCCTACATATGATAAAGGATTGACTAATGAACCATCCTTTTCAACTTCAAAATGCAGATGTGTACCTGTAGAATTTCCAGTAGATCCCATAATGCCGATCACAGAACCTTTTTCCACTACCTGTCCCACTTCAACATTGATTGAAGATAAATGTCCATATAGTGTTGTATAACCATTATTATGATTGATAACAATTCGATTACCATAACTTCCTGAGTTACCTGCTGCAACTACAACTCCATTATCAGAAGCTAAGATATTATAATTACTTGGTCGAGCAATATCAATACCACGATGGACAGTTCCCCATCGTTGACCCATTTGACTTGAAATATAGCCTCCTACAGTAGGCCAAGTAAATTCACCTGTCCCACGAGAAGAAATGACCTTCGTACCAACAACCTCAATCTCATCTACTGGTTGCTGTATAATCTGCTCTTCTAACGCTACCTTGGATGTTCGCGATCCATTCTCAGAAGTTAATAGATACGATATTTCTTTTTTACCATCAGCGCCCTGCTGCTTCACTACCTTCTCACCTTTATACATGTTTGGGTCTTCTTCAACTATTTTCTTAAAAGGTATTGTATCTATAACTTTTTTCTCTTGTTTGACTTCAAGAGTAACAAATGGTTTAGCAACAATTACGTTCAATGCCTGTCCAATTTGTAGAACAGTATCTACAGTAATACCAGGATTTAAGGCTAGTAACTCAGCTGTCGTTAGGTTATGCCTTTGAGCAACTGAGCCTAGAACATCACCTGATTGAATTTTATAGGTTTCCTGCTTTAAAGAGCCTGTCATTAAATATTCCACGGCTTTCTCAGGAGTTACAATAGTACTTGGAGAAACATTTTGTGAAACACCTGAAACTCCTTGTTTAAAGGAAACATCTAACAGACGAGTTTCGCCAGATTTTAATGGCGACAATTGATTCATTGATTGCTGATTAGTATGTAAACTATTTATCTCTTGCTGTGAAACATACTGTAATTTTAGTAAACGTATAGTATCTTCATAAGCTTTTGCATCTTTTAAGGATACTAGGGGCTTATTATCTACAAATAATGTAAAGGCTTGAGACTTAGCAACCAAGGATTGCTCTAATTTCGCTAATATTTCAGCATCTTTAGTTTCATTACTAAACACCTGCTCTGGGATAATTTTAACAGACGTACTAGCATCAATGGACAATTCTTTATACTGTTGACCAACTTCTCTTTCTTTCGATTTAATAATTTCCTGAACAGCCTTCTCGTTAGATACTGCTCCAATATATTGATTACCTATATAAATATGAAAAATTTTATTTAAATCCTCTTTATGATTTTCTTTTGCAAAACCAGTATTAACGGTTAAACTTGTCATTAAAATAGCTATAATAGACATTTTTTTGAATGAAGATAGATTGTAAGTGAATCTATTGTTTTCTTCTTTTTTATACCAAGACGAACTCATCAATAAAGCCCCTTCCAACTTTATGCTATCGTAGGATTAATTACCCACAAAATATTTTTGCACCACTATACTGTACCATAAAGGGTAAAGGGATTGAATATTTTCATACTTTTGTAATATAAATGTATTATTTTTCGACTAATTGTTACATAACTCTTATCTGTTATATTCTTTTATAATTGTCATTTTATATATTTATTGGTTGATATTTTCACAATACTATTCATATATTTTTTATGAGAGTTAAACTTATTTCTTTTTACTTTTTTAATATTCCGATAAAATAGAGAAGAAGGATACACTACTTGATTGGAGCGATTAACATTGAGTGATTCACAGACCACTGAAATAACGCCTAGATTGGTCAAGCCACAAAAAAATAGGGCTCGTAGAATTGTCATAAGGAGCATTATGGTGGCACTAGGTGCAATAATAATGGCACTAGGATTAGAATTATTTTTAGTACCAAACCACATTATGGATGGTGGAATCGTAGGTGTTTCTATCATCACTTCACATTTATTAACATTACCTCTTGGTATATTTATCTTCATTTTAAACCTACCCTTTATCTTTTTAGGCTATAAGCAAATTGGTAAAACCTTTGCACTTTCTACAGGCCTAGGTATTACCGTACTATCAGTAACAACAATCTTATTACATAATCTACAACCATTTACACAGGATACTTTATTAGCGACCGTTTTTGGTGGCATGATTTTAGGAATTGGCGTCGGCATTGTTATCAGGTATGGTGGATCGTTAGATGGTACCGAAATTTTAGCCATTTTATTTAATCGAAAAACCCCCTTTTCTGTGGGTGAAATTATTATGTTCTTCAATATCCTTATCTTTACGGTAGCAGGCTTTGTCTTCACCTGGGAACAAGCTATGTACTCTATCCTAGCCTATTATATTGCCTATAAAATGATTGACATTGTTATTCAAGGAATGGAGGAATCAAAATCAGTATACATTATTAGTGATGAAATAGATGAAATCGGTCAAACCATAATGGATCGACTCGGTCGAGGTGTAACCTTCCTTCATGGGGAGGGAGCTTATACAGGTAACGATAAAAAGGTTATTTTTACTGTTATTACACGATTAGAGGAGTCGAAACTTAAATCGATTGTCGCTGAAATTGATGATAATGCATTCCTTGCAATTGGTAATATAGCAGAGGTTAAAGGTGGACGCTTTAAGAAAAAGGATATTCACTAAATCAATTTCGCCTTGGCGTAATTGTAGCTGCCGCTTTGCTTTCGCTACAGAAAACATTTGTTGCTGCCGCTTTGCTTTCGCTACAGAAAACATTTGTTGCTGTCGCTTCGCTTTCGCACAGATAAANNTCCGGATTTTGAATTGTGCCTGCACAATTCATTCCTTTGAAAATCCGTGACATCCGCCGGAGGCTTTATCTTCATTCAGTAGGTGTTTGGACACCCACTGAAAAGAAACCAAAATCGCATTTATCTCATCACCTATAGAGGTGGGAGTCTGCTGTATCTGCCGCTGCTGCAACGCTTTCGATATAAAAAACATTTGCTGAATGAAGATAAAAATGGGCGTTCCGTATATGGACGCCCATTTAGTATATTTCATATATTATGCTTCCCAAATATCCACTAAAACATTAGTTTGTTCACGTGCAGGGCCAACAGAGAATGTGGCAATTTGAATTCCTGTTAATTCGCTTACACGCTCTACATAGCGGCGCGCATTTTCAGGTAGCTCCTCTAAAGTTCTGCAGCCTGTTATATCCTCTGACCAGCCTGGTAGCTCCTCATAGATTGGTTCACATTGTTCAATAATATGAAGATTTGCAGGATATTCGGTAATAGTTTCACCTTGATAATTATACGCAGTACAAATTTTTACAGTGTCTAAGCCAGATAGAACATCAATTGAATTAAGTGCAAGATGTGTAATTCCACTTACTCTACGTGAATGGCGGACAACTACCGTATCAAACCAGCCCACACGACGTGGACGACCCGTTGTTGTACCATATTCACGACCGACTTCACGGATTTGCTGACCCACTTCATCGAATAATTCAGTTGGGAATGGACCATCACCAACACGAGATGTATAAGCTTTACATACACCAATTACACTGGAAATTCTTGATGGACCGATCCCAGCACCAATTGCTACTCCACCAGCAACAGGATTTGAAGATGTTACAAATGGATATGTGCCTTGATCGACATCAAGCAAGATACCTTGAGCACCTTCAAATAACACTTTGCCGCCTTCATCTAAAACATCATTTAAAATTTTTGATGTATCTGTTACATATTTTGCGATTTCTTGCCCATATGCATAGTACTCTTCAAAAATTTCTTCAAACGTTACACCTTCAACTTCATAAAACTTCTCAAATAATTTATTTTTAATTGCTAAATTATGACGTAGTTTTTCTTCAAATATTTCTTTGTCCAGTAAATCAGCCATACGGATACCAATGCGGGCTACTTTATCTTGATAGCAAGGGCCAATCCCTTTACAAGTCGTGCCAATTTTATTGTCACCACGGCTCTCCTCATCAGCAATATCTTGTTTGATATGATATGGCAAAATAACATGGGCACGATTAGAAATACGTAGGTTGTCTGTATTTATGCCACGCTCCTGTAAACCTCTAAGCTCCGTTACTAATGACTTTGGATTAACAACCAATCCATTGCCGATTACTGACGTCTTATCTTTATAGAAAATACCTGATGGAATTAAATGTAGCTTATATGTTTCACCATCAAATTTAATGGTGTGTCCTGCATTATCACCACCTGCAAAACGAGCGATTGCATCGGCTTTTTGCGATAGGAAATCTGTAATTTTACCTTTTCCTTCGTCTCCCCATTGTGTTCCTACAACAACTACTGATGTCATAATCAGCACCTCCGTTAGATACGCTTTGTATCTCAATTTTTAAGCCGTTAACTATTGTAACAATGATAGAAACAACAAGTCAACAAAAAATAGTTAAAAACACGAACATAAAATCAAAAAATATGATTTAACGTTCGTGTTTAATGACAGAATGGTATGAATATTATCTAACATTTAGATTAAAAGCTTTTCGATCGTTAGATATTCTTAATCACGTGGAGGTGGTGGTGGCATTTGAGACCAGTCCACGTTAATAAATTTATTGAATTCTTTTTTAAATGCAAGTGTAACTGTACCTGTTGGACCATTACGCTGTTTTGCAATAATGATTTCAATCATATTTTTATTTTCCGATTCTTTATCGTAATAATCATCACGATATAAGAAGGCCACAATATCAGCATCTTGCTCAATACTTCCTGATTCACGTAGGTCACTCATCATTGGTCGCTTATCTTGACGCTGCTCAACACCACGCGATAGCTGTGATAAGGCAATTACCGGAACCTTTAATTCACGCGCTAATCCCTTTAATGAACGTGAAATTTCAGATACCTCTTGCTGACGGTTCTCTCCAGGTTTACCACTACCTTGAATGAGCTGTAAATAATCAATTAAAATCATTCCAAGCCCATGCTCCTGTGCTAAGCGTCGACATTTTGCTCGGATTTCATTAATACGTACACCTGGCGTATCATCAATAAAGATTCCAGAATTCGATAAACTTCCCATTGCCATAGTTAGTTTACCCCAATCTTCCGTAGTTAAAGCACCTGTACGCAAAACTTGTGCATCTATATTTCCCTCTGCGCAAAGCATACGCATGACAAGCTGCTCTGCACCCATTTCCAGTGAGAAGATTGCAACATTCTCACGGGCTTGGACAGCAACACTTTGCGCAACATTTAAAGCAAAGGCTGTTTTCCCAACTGATGGACGTGCCGCTACAATAATTAAATCGTTGCGCTGGAATCCAGCAGTAATATTATCTAAATCACGGAAGCCCGTCGGAATACCTGTAACATCTCCCTTACGAGATTGGAGCTGTTCAATGTTATCAAAGGTTTCCACCAAAACGTCTTTAACATGCTTAAAATCACCAGCATTTTTACGATTGGCTACCTCCATCATTTTCTTCTCTGCTTCACCTAGCAATGCTTCTACTTCATCTTCACGTGTATAGCCATCTTCTACAATTTTAGTAGCGACGCGAATTAAACGTCTTAAGAGTGCCTTTTCTTCAACGATTTTTGCATAGTGTGCGACATTAGCAGCCGTAGGGACAGCATTGGCGAGCTCTAGTAAATACGATAGCCCGCCAACGTCCTCAATCTCTTTTTTTGCAGATAATTCTTCAGTAACTGTAACAACATCTATCGCTTTTCCTTGGTCACTTAAGCGTAGCATTGTTTCGAAAATTTTCTTATGTGCATTATGATAAAAATCATCCGCTAATAAAATTTCCGACGCTGTAATTAATGCTTGTGGATCAAGGAAAATGGCACCGATAACCGATTGCTCCGCTTCCCGGTTATGCGGTGGAACGCGGTCCATCATCGGTTCGCTCATGAATTGTCGCCCCTTATTCTTCCGTTACATGTACTTTTAATGTTGCAGTTACTTCATGGTGTAGTTTTACAGGTACATTTGTAAATCCTAGTGCACGAATACCCTCATTTAAAGTCATTTTACGTTTATCAATTTTAATGCCATGTACTTTTTGTAGTGCATCAGCAATTTGTTTAGTAGAAATAGAACCGAATAAGCGACCACCTTCACCTGATTTCGCTTTTAGTTCTACAGTTAAAGCTTCTAATTTTTCTTTTAACGCTTTTGCTTCGGCTAATTCTGCTGCTGCATTTTTGGCTTGTAATTTCTTTTGTCCTTCTAATTGACTTAATGCTTGTGCATTAGCTTCAGCTGCATAGCCATTTTTAATTAAGAAATTTTGTGCATAGCCGTCAGCTACGTTTTTAATTTCTCCTTTTTTACCTTTTCCTTTAACATCTTTTAAAAAAACTACTTTCATGATTCAAAACTCCCTTCAAGTACCTCATTTATGGCCTCTTCTAAATATTTTTTCACGTCCTCTATGGAATTACCCTCCATCTGGCAGGCTGCATTTGTTAAATGACCGCCACCACCGAGCTTCTCCATAATAAGCTGGACATTTACTTCGCCGAGCGACCTTGCACTTATACCGATTTTTCCATCTGCTCGATGTGCTATAACAAAGGAAGCACCGACATCCTTCATTGTTAATAAAATATCTGCTGTTTGCGCAATTAATACGGAATCATAAATTTTCGATTCCTCACCGACAGCAATGGCAATACCAGGTTTTACAAATTTTACGGTTTGTACAATTTTAGAACGCTCTATATACGTATCCACATCTTCTTTTAAAAGGCGCTGGACAAGCACCGTATCAGCACCATTTGTCCGTAAATAAGAAGCTGCTTCAAATGTGCGAGCGCCAGTACGCAAGGTAAAACTCTTCGTATCAACAATAATTCCCGCTAGTAGGGCTGTTGCCTCTAGCATATTTATCTTCGCCCGCTTTGGTTGATATTCTAGTAACTCTGTAATAAGCTCAGCAGTCGACGAGGCATACGGCTCCATATAAACAAGTGTTGGATTCTCTATAAAATCCTCACTTCTACGATGGTGATCAATCACAACAACCTTTTCAGCCAATCTTAAAAGATGAGAATCGATGACTAAATCCGGTTTATGTGTATCAACTATAACGAGCAACGACTTTTCGGTCATTTTTGCCGCAGCTTCCTCTGGTGTTAGAAAATTTTCATAGAAATCCGATTTACTCTCAATTTCATTCATTAAACGTGTGACACTTCCGTTTAATTCATCAAAATTTATGATAACATAACCCTTTACATCATTCATTTGCGCCATTTTTCGTACACCGACAGACGCACCAATTGAATCCATATCAGGATTTTTATGTCCCATCACAAATACTTGATCACTATCCTGAATTAAATCACGTAAAGCATGGGAAATAACCCTTGCTCTTACACGTGTACGTTTTTCCACTGGATTGGTTTTTCCCCCATAGAACTTTAGCTTTCCTGTTGGCTGCTTAATAGCCACCTGATCGCCACCACGTCCTAAAACAAGATCAAGACTGGATTGTGCTAGCTCACCAAGCTCCACTAATGATGATGATCCTGCACCAACACCAATACTCAATGTTAATGAGAGATTTTTTTGCGCTGTTTTTTCTCGAATGGTATCTAAAATAGCAAATTTTTTCTTTTCGAGCTCAATTAAGATAGATTCATTTAATACTGCTAAAAAACGGTCAGATGAAATTCTTTTGACAAATATTCCGTGCTCTGCAGCCCATTCATTGACAATGGATGTAACCATTGTATTGGTTAAACTACGTAGCTGGTCATCCATCGCCTGCGTAATTTCATCATAATTATCAACAAATAAAATGGCAATGACTGTACGATCTGCAAAGTATTGCTTTTCAATCGCAATCTGCTCTGTAATATCAAAGAAATAGAGAAGACGTTCTTCTTTTTTATAAAAAACACGATATTTTCGTTCACGTAGCGTAATTGTTGCTTCATTTGATTCTTCTGTCTTCATCAGTACATAGATGTCATCGGAAATATTGACTATTCCTTCACCTACTAATGTTTCCCTATTTAAAACTCCCTGCATATATGGATTGGACCACTCTATTTCATATTGATCATTGACAAGTAAAATTCCAATTGGCATTTCAAGCAATGCCTCTTCTCCAACCTTTTTCATACGAAAAGAAATGGATTCAATATGCTTTTCTGTTTCATCAAAGGCTACTTGTTCTACCTTCCACGTATAGGCCATTAACAGTGCAAAGCCTACTCCATACCCAATACCTATCCCGATATTCCAAAAACATAGAAGCATGAACGTCACAATGCCAAAAATGGAAAGAACAAAAAGCGGATAGCGAATTGGTCGTTTTCTAAAAGTCCCCATTACATCAGCTCCTTATTCTTGAGTTTTCCCTTTCACAAGTGAACGAACATCGAAACCTAAGTCTATGATACCAAGTAATATCATAAAGGATGATAATGGTATCGCGAGCAAAGTCGCAATCCATTTTACACCTACTGGCATACCCTTTTTGGAAATAAAATAATGGATAAAGGAAATTCCCTGTAATATTAATAAAACCCATAAAATATATGAAACATTAATGACAATAACATCTAATGTAGAACCTAAATCTGGGCGTATAAATAAATTGATACACAGAACAATCATGTAATACCATAATATTGAACGTGGTAAACGCATATGTTGAAATGGTGAAAATTTAGGTACATCTAATCCTAGACGTTTTAAAACAGGTAAATTAATTGACATCAGTATAAATGCTACAAAAAATGCCCCCAATGTTACTGTTGATGGAATCGTTAATTCCATCATCTTCGAAACAGCTTCTATCTGGTCAGGAGTAATAGTCGATTGCCCAGTTATATTTTGTGACATTGTAGCTGTTTGCTCATAATTTTTTTTCGCCATTTCTACACCAATCTCAACCATATTAATGCCTGCGAGACGTAAATACGCGAGAAATACAATTGCAGTCGTTAAAAGAACTGCAATACCTGATGACATAAATAAATACAATTTACTTTTTTGTTGGCGAATAGCAGCACCCATAATTATTCCTAATACCGCAAAAATAAATGCGAATGGCAGTATGGCTAAACCGCTAGTTATAAATGTTAGAATACATCCGACAATTGCTACTAAAATTGATGTGGAGCGCTTATATTTTGCGCTATACCATGCAAAGGGTAATGGTGCAAATAAAAATACTAGCATGAAAGCAAGAGGAATATACGCAGATATTATCATCATCAACGTAAAAACTGCCACCATTGCAGCACCCTGTACAAGCGCCTTTGTTTGATTATTCGGCATTGAAAACCTTCCTTTTTTCAGTCAAAACTAACTAAACTTTATTGTACCATTTTTTCACGTTATTGAACAAAAAACGCTAAGAACAACTGGATAGATTGTTGTATATTTTGTAGAACTCTTGACTATTAGAGCTAAATATATGTCTATATAGAGGATTTTTTACCGAATCGCCTAAATTCTTTCTAAAAAAACATTTTGCAACAAAAAACCAGCATAAACCGATACGAATATCGAAATATGCTGGTCTTAAAAATTGATGCAAGGTCAATACCTTGGCGACATCAATCTTATTTGTCCTCTGCTACGAATGGAAGTAATCCCATGATACGAGATACTTTGATAGCTGAAGTTAATTTACGTTGGTACTTAGCGCTAGTGCCAGTTACGCGACGTGGTAAGATTTTACCGCGCTCAGAGATGAATTTTTTTAATAAATCCACATCTTTATAGTCGATATGCGTAATGTTATTAGCAGTGAAGTAGCAAACTTTACGGCGTTTGCGGCCTCCGCGACGTGGTGCCATAGTATGTCTCCTCCTTATTAATTTTTTATGTTAGAAGTATTTAGAATGGAAGATCATCCTCAGATACTTCAATTGGTCCTTTGCTATTCGCAAATGGATCCTCATCTACACGTGTATAGTTCGGCTGATTCATAGGTGGTTGATTTTGTTGATAAGCAGCATCGTTGCCAAATGAACCCTGCCCAGGCATCGAGCCACCAAATGATTGCTGTGGTTGACCACCACCACCATACGACGGCTGGTTATTACCGTAAGTCTGTCCACTGTATTGTGGAGCAGGAGCACCGCTAGCACTAGCATTACGAGACTCTAAAAACTGTACGCTATCTGCCACTACATCTGTTGTGTATACTCGCTTACCATCTTGTCCTTCATAGCTACCTGTTTGGATACGACCTTCCACTCCAATTAAACTTCCTTTTCGCATGAAGTTCGCTAGGTTTTCAGCCTGTTTGCGCCACGCAACGCAACTAATGAAATCAGCTTCGCGTTCACCTTGTTGGTTTGAGAATGTTCGATTCACAGCAACTGTAAATCGTGTAGACGCAATACCATTCGGTGTATAGCGTAGCTCAGGATCTTTTGTTAGTCTTCCAACTAAAACGACACGGTTTATCATCAGAATACAACCTCCTTTTCAGCATTTTGTTAAAAATTATTTTTCTTCTTCGCGAACTGCAATGTGACGAATGATATCTTCGCTGATGTTAGCAAGACGTGTATATTCGTTAATTGCTTCTGAAGGAGCGTTTACTTTTACGATTTGGTAGTAACCTTCACGGAAGTCTTGAATTTCGTAAGCTAGGCGACGTTTGCCCCACTCTTTTGATTCGATGACTTCTGCACCGTTAGAAGTTAAGATTTCGTTGAAACGTTCAACTAAAGCTTTCTTCGCTTCGTCTTCAATGTTCGGACGTACGATGTACATTAATTCGTATTTTCTCATCTGTTTACACCTCCTTATGGACTTAGGCTCTCCTATATAAGGGAGCAAGGAGCAAGTAATAATTATTACTCACATCAATGAATTGTAACATACAGAGACATGTCTTTCAAGTCGCAAACTAATAATTCTTCCTATATAATGAATATAATAGCTTCATGGAAGGAGAGCTTTCATGCTACCAGAGAAAGAGCCGATTGTGATTGAACTCGATATAAAAAAGCTAATGATGGACAATGTTGTTGTCACAAGTGGACTTGTTATATTATTTGCGGCTATACAATATATTTGCTTTAAAGATTTCCATTTCTCATTTTTGGAAATGATCATTGGGTCCATTCTCTTTGTTGTCCTGTATATTTTTTTAATTGTATTACATGAAGCCTCTCATTTAATTGGATTTATGTTATTTGGGGGTGTTCCTTTTAAGTCATTAAAATATGGTCTTAATTTAGAGCTTGGTATAGCTTATGCTACAACAGACCAACCACTACCTAATCATGCAATGAAAAAGGCCTTGCTGCTCCCTTTTTGGACGACAGGCGTTTTACCTACTATTGTAGGTTTTTACCTTAACAGCACTGTGATAGTCCTAGTGGGGGCTTTTTTAATAGCTGGAGCAGTGGGAGATTTTGCAATGTATAAAGAGTTACGTAAATATCCAAAAGATGCACTTATTAAAGATGATCCTCAGTTACCTAAGCTGTATGTATATACTACCTCAGAAAAGGAATAGAAGTGGTTGGGACACCCTAAAAATCCCTAAATGCCAAAACGCTATTTAATCCGCGCTTTGGCATTTTCTGATCTATCCTTTAAAAAATTTATGGAGTTAAAAAACCATGCTGTGCAGCTGTATATAAATTTCTCCAAATACGGTTAATCGATGATGTCTCAGTAATTGCCTCCATTCCAAGATTACGAATGAAGCTGTTGGCAATATCGATACAGGTTGCTGCACTATCCTTACTCATTTGTGAAAATTGTAGTAGCTCTTCTTCCGTTAAATTTTGCCCGGCGTTATGTCTTTCCCAGTATTGCGTCAATATTGCATAAAATTGTTCTTCAAGCTGATTAAATTTTTGTTGCTGCTGCATTAATAAAGAGTGTAATGAATCAATACGTTCTGCACGGCTTGGATCATCACTTTTCTGTTTGATTATAATAGATATCTCTTGTAAGAAATTTTCTGTTATGCCGAGGCAAACACTTAGGAAGGAAGCTTCTGCAAATGTGCCGAACGGAAAGCTATGTACAAAGCTTCCGTAATTATTACGAATAGCACCTAACTGAAATGTTGCTTCTTGTGGCACCCATGCATTTTGTACACTAATCGTATGACTGGCTGTTGCTTTTAAACCCATTGCACACCAATCTTGAAGAATCTCAACGTGATCACGTTCAACCGAACAACTAATGATTTGATCCGTTTTTATACCTTCGTACTCAACAAAGCAATTCATTGTAAAAGTAGTAGCATAATCTGCACCACTACAATACTTCCATTGCCCTGTTACACGATAGCCACCCTCCACTTGCACCGCTATGCCTGTTGGATAGCCACTACCTGCGATAACAGCATTTCTTGGTGAAAATATTTTTTTACAGATGGCTTGATTGAATGTTGGGATAAATGCATTGCCACCTGTACCAATTGTGACCAGCCAGCCTAAATTTCCATCAAGTGCAGACATCTCCTGAAATACTTTCATGCCCTCCATTAGGTTTAAATCTTTACCGCCTAGTTCTTTAGGTGTAAATAGCTTAAACAATTTTTGCTCGTAAATAGCTTCTAAGATATCTTTCGGTAAATGTCCTAGCTGCTCAATTTCCAGTCCTTGCTCTTTTATGTGTAATAAATTCATCGCTGTACCCACCTTTCCAAATGAAACAGATTATCCTAAATAAAAGAGGCAATCTGTTTAAGATTGCCCCTGTTTATGTTTATACATTGAAACGGAATAACATAATATCTCCATCTTGTACAATATACTCTTTACCTTCAAGACGTACTTTACCGGCTTCTTTAGCAGCAGCTTGAGAACCAGCCTCTACTAAATCATCGAAGGCAACTGTTTCTGCACGAATAAAACCACGTTCAAAGTCAGTATGAATGATCCCAGCACATTGTGGTGCCTTCATCCCTTTTCGGAAAGTCCAAGCACGTACCTCTTGTACCCCTGCAGTAAAGTAAGTTGCTAGTCCGAGTAAATCATAAGAAGTACGGATTAATTGATCTAGACCTGATTCTTTAATGCCTAGTTCTTCTAGGAACATGGCTTTTTCTTCATCATCAAGCTCGGAAATTTCTTCTTCAATCTTTGCACAAATTGTAATAACTTGCGCACCTTCAGCAGACGCATACTCACGTACTTTTTTCACATACTCGTTGTTATCAGCATCTGCCACTTCATCTTCTGAAACGTTAGCCACATAAAGCATTGGTTTAATTGTTAAAAGATGAAGGCCCTTGATAACCTTTAATTCATCCTCAGAAAGCTCAGCAGCACGTGCAGGTCGACCGTTTTCTAATTGTTCTTTAATTTTTAGTAGTACAGGCTCTTCAATCATTGCTTCCTTGTCTTTTTGCTTGGCCATTTTACTAACACGCTGTAAACGCTTGTCTACAGATTCTAAATCAGCAAGTGCAAGCTCTAAATTAATGACCTCAATATCATCAATTGGATCAACTGCTCCTGATACGTGCGTAATGTTTTCATCTACAAAGCAACGTACAACTTGGCAGATGGCATCTACTTCTCGAATATGCGCAAGGAATTTATTTCCTAATCCTTCACCCTTGGAAGCACCTTTTACAATTCCTGCGATATCAGTGAATTCAAACGCTGTTGGTACTGTTTTTTTCGGTATTACTAATTCTGTTAATTTATCTAAACGTGCATCTGGTACTTCAACAATACCAACGTTTGGATCGATTGTTGCGAATGGATAGTTTGCAGCCAATGCGCCCGCTTTTGTAATTGCGTTAAATAATGTTGATTTCCCAACGTTAGGTAAACCAACGATTCCAGCTGTTAATGCCATGAATGGACACAACCTTTCTATGATCTGTTCATTTTTCTCTCATATAACCTTATCTATTATATTGATTCACTCTTAAAAAGTCTAATAAGCCTGAAGCTATGCCTCACTAGCAGAAATTAAAACCTTCTTCATTTTTTTTTCAAATTCACGGCGTGGAATCATGACACTATGCTGACAGCCTTCACATTTAATTCGGACATCTGCACCCATACGAATAATCTTCCACTTGTTTGTGCCACATGGATGCTGCTTCTTCATTTCAACAATATCATTTAGACCAAATTTCTTCGGTTCCATTATTCATTTCTCCCTTCATCTTTAACACCATATAACATCATTTTTGGATGAGACATTGGTATATTGTTTTCTTCAAAAAGCTTTGTCACATCTCTACGAATAGTACGTGCCACTCCATATTGTTGCTGTGGTAATGTCTCAGCCACGATACGTATCGTTACTTCAGTGCCCTTGACATTTTGTACCCCTAAAAAGGCAGGTACTGTTACTAGCTCTTTATGAACATCTGGTAATGATTCTAAATATTTCTTTATAATCGATTCTGCCCTTTCAAAGTCGGCATCACTTGTCATCTGTAAATCTATAAAAATTTTAGAGTTATTGACAGAATAGTTCACAACTTCCCCAATTGAACCATTTGGAATAATAAATTGCTCACCAGTACCTCCGTTAATCTTTGTTGTTCGTAAGCCTATTTCTACAACAGTTCCTTCAGCACCATTGATTTTTATATAATCACCAACACCAAATTGATCTTCAAAAATGATAAAAAATCCAGTAATAACATCCTTTACTAAACTTTGTGCACCAAAACCAATTGCTAAACCAACTATTCCTGCACCAGCCAATAATCCCGCTATTTTAATATCTAGTCTAGATAAAATGGCAATAATGGCGGAAAAATAAACAGCATAGGAAATAATACTTTGTAATAATCTTGAAATTGTTCGCTGTCGACGCTCTGAATGGTTTAATGGTGAACGAATGCGTATTAAGAAAACTTTTTTAATAAATTTTTTCCCTAATCGTACTGCAATCCATGAAACAATAAGGATAATCATAATATCAATGGTTGCATCTACAGCCTGTTCCCAAAACTCTTCCGATGTTAGTTTATTCCAATAATTCTCCATCAATCTCTTGTTGAATTCCAATATTACCACCTCTTGTATAGCCTTCTAAAAATTTGTGTATACTGCATAAAAATTGAGCACTTCTTCCAAATAAAAAAGAAAGTGAGTTTTTTTATGAATACTATACCAAATTTATTACTTCCTTATTCTCTTCATCATGAAAGTAAAAATGCTGTTTGGCAACTAAGTACATTGTTTTTAGAACATATACCATTTCATCATGAACGACTTATTTTCTGCTGTATTGGAAGTGACCGTTGTACAGGTGATACCCTGGGGCCATTAACAGGTAGTTTTCTAAAAAAATCTGTTAGTTTTCCATATGATGTTGTAGGTTCTTTAGAGGATCCTTTACATGCTCTTAATTTAGACGCTACAATCCAACAGCTACACAATCATACTACAAAACCTTTTATTATTGCGATTGATGCCTGTCTTGGTAGTGAACAAAATGTTGGGCATATTTCTGTACAGAGTGGACCTATTTTCCCTGGTAAGGCTGTTAAAAAGCAATTACCTCCAATTGGTGACATTTCGGTTAAAGGAATCGTCAATATTGGAGGCTTTATGGAGATGCTTGTTTTACAAAATACAAGACTTCATATTTCTTATGCGATGGCTGAAAAACTTTCCAGAGCGCTATTACTCGCTGCACATCGTTTCTCACTGAAAAGTATAGAAGATAGCGACCATAATGCCGACAACGACGATACCTGGCAACAAGTTAGCAGCCTTGATCTTGGTTAAGCCTGCAATATTTAAACCAATGGCTAAAATCATGACACCACCTACAGCAGTCATCTCAGTTATAAACATTTGTAACGCTTCATCTGGTATAAAGGAGCTAATAACACCTGCGAAAAGTGCAATTACTCCTTGATAAAGAAAAACAGGCACTGCAGATAATAGTACACCTATGCCTAATGTAGATGCTAAGATAATCGAAGTAAATCCATCGATTAAACCTTTCGTTATGAGTACATTATGATCATTGCGCAGACCACTATCTAAAGCACCTATAACAGCCATAGAACCAACTACAAAAATCAATGAAGCCGTTACAAAGCCTTCTGCAATACTAATTTGATTATTATCGGTACGTTTTTTGCTAAATAAAGATTCAACCCATTGCCCTAGTCGATTCATTTGCTTATCTAAATCTAACCATTCACCAATAACAGTACCTACTACTAAACTTACCACCATTATAATAAAGTTATCACTTTCAAAGCCCATTTTAATCCCTAAAAGTGCAACTGCTAAGCCAATGATTGATAATACGGTAGACTTCATTGATTCAGGGATATTTTTAAAAATTCTTCCCACGATTGAGCCTGCTATTATTAATAGTGCATTTATTAGAGCTCCAAATAAAACCACATTTCAGCCTTCCTTCTCTCTAGAAAAATAGAGAGCGCCTTATAGCTCGGCGCTCTGATTTAGTTATAGAAATTTAGCATTACTCATCTTGTAAATTTAATATTTCTAAAATACGTTCTAAATCATCCTCAGAGTAAAATTCAATTTCTATTTTCCCTTTATTATTAGCCTTCTTTATTTGGACATTTGTTCCAAAATAATCTCGTAGTTGTGTTTCCTTAGCGACAACAAATATATCCTTTTTCTTTGGCTGAATTGTTTCACGTGAAACTTCTTCATTTATTGTTTGTACGAGCATTTCTACCTGACGTACATTTAAGCCTTGTTTAATGACCTTATTTGCAACCTCAGGAATCCTTCTTTTATTTTTCAATCCTAGTAATGCTCGTCCCTGACCCATTGATAGAGTACCATCATTCATTAATGTGCGAACATCCTCTGGTAGTGCTAGTAAACGAACATGATTGGCTATATGTGGTCTACTCTTCCCTAATCGCTTGGATAACTCCTCCTGTGTTAAATGTAAGTTTTCCATTAAGCTTTGGTAAGCTTCAGCTTCTTCAATAACTGTTAAATCTTCACGTTGTAAATTTTCTAAAATAGCTAATTCCATCATTTGTGCATCTGAAAATTCTTTTATAATAGCTGGAATAACCTCTAAATCTGCTAATTGAGCGGCACGATAACGACGTTCCCCAGCAACAATTTCATATTTACGCCCTTTTTTCCTTACTGCAATAGGTTGTAGAATGCCATGTTCCTGTATAGAGTCTGCTAATTCTTGTAACGTTTCTTCATCAAAAATTTTACGAGGCTGAAATGGATTTGCAACGATTAACTCTAATTGAATTTCTTCTACTTGCCCACTTTGTTCTAAAGACTCTCCAGGAAATAATGCACCAATGCCTTTTCCTAAACCTTTAGCCATTTTTAATCACTTCCCTCGCCATCTCTAGATAAACTTCTGCACCTCTTGATTTTGCGTCATAAATAATAATTGGCTGCCCATGACTTGGAGCCTCACTTAATCGCACATTTCGAGGAATAATTGTTCTATATACTTTATCTTGGAAATATTTTTTTACTTCATCAATTACTTGTAAGCCTAAGTTTGTTCGTGCATCAAGCATCGTTAACAATACACCATCAATGTAAAGTTGTTGATTTAAATGCTTCTGCACTAAACGAACAGTAGACAATAGCTGACTAAGCCCTTCTAATGCATAATACTCACATTGAACTGGAATAATTAATGCATCAGATGCCGTTAAAGCATTAATAGTTAAAAGCCCTAAAGACGGTGGACAATCAATAATAATATAATCATAGGCTTCTTTCACATTTTGAAGTGCGTGCTTTAAACGTACTTCTCTTGATATAGTTGAAACTAATTCGATTTCCGCTCCAGCCAGTGAAATCGTTGCTGGAACTATAGATAAGTTTTCTACATTTGTTTCTTGAATGACATTTTCAACGTTTTCATCATCAATTAAGACATCATAAATACAGCCTTGAAGTTCTCCTTTATTGACACCTAAACCACTCGTTGTATTGCCCTGTGGATCAGCATCAATTAATAGCACTTTCTTTCCTAAATATGCTAGACAAGCGCTCAAATTGACCGATGTCGTTGTTTTACCTACGCCACCCTTTTGATTGGCGATTGCTATAATTCTACCCATTTAAAAGCACCTGCTTTCATCTATCAAAGCTTACTTTGACAAATCATTTGTAAAATCACTACTCCATACCGCTATCTAATTCTCATTCTATCAAAAAAACAGAAAAGAGTTGTATAAAATATTAAGAATATATACAAAAAAGGAGGCATCTCAGATATATTTCTGAAATGCCTCCTCTAAACAGAGGGATAAAAGTTAATTTATCTTCATTTTGCAGATGTTTTTTGTATCGAAAGCATAGCGGCAGATACAGAAGACTCCCACCTCTACAGGTAGTGAGATGAAAGTGGTGTTGGTTCCTTTTCAGTGGATGTCCAAACACCTACTGAAATAGCGGAACTTAGTCTAAGAACGCCACGTCCTGTGGCAATTTATCTGTGCGAAAGCGAAGCGACAGCAACACACGACTGAGTGACCAACATCATGCTACATGTCGCTACGTTAGCACTACGCTTTCGCACAAAAACATCTGTTGGCTCAAAGCCCTCTGGCGGATGTCATGGATTTTCAAAGGAATGAATTGTGCGGGCACAATTCAAAATCCGGACGCATTGTTTATCTGTGCGAAAGCGAAGCGACAGCAACAATTACGCCAAGACGAAATTGATTATTTTTCTAAAATAATATTAACTCTAAGATTTTTTCTTTTTAGGTATTTTCACTGTAATTTGATAATATTCCTCTGTGTCTTCTTCCTCGGTCTTAACCGTTATCCCACTTTTGGTTACCATTGATAGCGATTGTTTAATCGTATTCAATGCAATGCGGACATCTTTACTAATTGCCTTACGTTTTGGTCTCGCCTTCTTTGGTGCATCTTCTTCTTGATCTGCTGTCTCTGGATGCAATAATAGATGGATGTGCTCTTCTAGCTGACGAACATTCCAATCATTTTCAATTATCTGTTGTAAAATCTCTAGTTGTAATGGCTGATCTTTAATTGCAATTAATGCACGTGCATGTCGTTCAGATATTTTACGCTTCAAAATTGCTTGCTGCACTTCATCCGGCAGTTTTAATAAACGTAATTTATTAGCTACAGTGGATTGTCCTTTTCCAAGTCGCTGGGCCAGAGCTTCCTGTGTTAGCTCATGAAGCTCTAATAATTTTTGATAGGCTACAGCTTCTTCAATCGCCGTTAACTCCTCACGCTGTAAGTTCTCTATTAATGCAATAGATGCTGTTTCCTTATCAGTTAAATTACGTACAATAGCAGGGACTTCTGTCCATTGTAGCTTTTTCATCGCTCGATAACGACGTTCTCCAGCAATGATTTCATATTGATTTTCTGATGTTTTACGTACAACAATTGGCTGAATCACACCATGTGTATGAATGGTTCTTGATAATTCTTCAATTTTTTCATCATCAAAAATAGTACGTGGCTGAAAACGGTTAGGTACAATTTGATCAATAGGCAATTTTATGACTTCTTCTGCTGCATGAACCGCCTCTGCTTGTTCTACTTCATTTTTCACACTAGGCTCTGTTTTACTTCCGCCTCCAAAAAAACGTGAAAAAGGACTTTTCATCCAAGTGGCACCACCTTTAAGTAACTATCTTGCTCTGTGTCATTCTATTATTATTTATTATATTTCCTAAAATGTATATAGTTCATAGATGTCATTTGCGTGAACCATCCATAACTAGTATGTATGCTCAAAATAGAAAAAATATTTTCTACTTTGAGAAGTTTCACATGAAACACTAATTATTGAATTGGTGTTTTATTTGGTACACCTGGTTTACGCGGATATTTTTTCGGTGTTCCTTTTATTTTATCAAAGATATATAAAATACGGTCACTTTCTTCAACTGGTAAATGGAAAGAAAATTCTTTTTTTAATGAAACGCCTAATGTAGTCAATGCTTTTTTAGCATTTTTTAATTCTTCTGCACCTGCTGCTGCTTTTAAGGCAACAAAATATCCACCTTGTTTTGCTAATGGTACACATAGCTCTGATAAGACCGCTAATCGGGCTACTGCACGAGCTGTTACAATATCAAATTGCTCACGATATTTTGGATTTTGGCCAAACTCTTCTGCTCGAGCATGTACAAAATGCATATTCTCTAATTGCAACTCATCACTAAGATGATTTAAAAATGTAATTCTTTTATTTAAAGAATCTACAATAGTGATGTGTAAATGTGGGTAGCAGATCTTAATTGGGATACTTGGGAAACCAGCCCCTGCTCCTACATCACAAACTGTTGTCACGGTTGAAAAATCAAAATAGAAGGATGCACTAATGGAATCATAAAAATGCTTTAAATAAACACCCTCTAAATCAGTAATAGCCGTTAGGTTCATTTTTTCATTCCACTCAACAAGGAGTTGAAAGTACTTTTTAAATTGAGTAATTTGATGATCGGAGAGCTCTATCCCCTTTTCCTTTAAAGCCTCAATAAATTGTTGTTCGTTCATGTAAAGTCTCCTTTAGCTATATGGCCAGTAAGCGTATTTAAGCTATGTTAAATAGCCTGAAAAATAGGAAGCGGGCACAAAGGTATGCCCGCCCCTTATTCACTTTACTGTTCTTGATGATTAGCTACTTACTTTCGCGATTTTACCTTGTTCAATATAAACAAGCAGAATGGAAATATCAGCTGGATTCACACCAGAAATACGAGAGGCCTGTGCAATAGAAAGTGGTGTAACTTGTTTTAATTTTTGACGCGCCTCTGTTGCTAAACCTGAAATAGCATCATAATCAATATTTTCTGGGATTTTTTTAGTTTCCATTTTATGAAGCTTTTCCACTTGTTGCAATGCTTTTTCGATATAACCTTCATATTTAAGCTGAATCTCGATTTGTTCCTTTACTTCTTCCGAAAACTCAACATCTGCAGGAATAAGTGAAGAAATTAATTCATAATGCATCTCTGGGCGTTTTAATAAATCCGCTCCACGAATACCATCTTTCAGTTCACTACCGCCTACTGAACGAATAACAGCCTGTGTAGCTTCATTTGGTTTAATAATAATTTCACGAAGACGTGCGATTTCCTTTTCAATCAGCTCTTTTTTCTCATTGAATTGGGCATATCTCTCTTCTGCAACCATCCCCATTTTATACCCTAGCTCTACTAAACGTAAATCAGCATTATCGTGGCGAAGTAGTAAACGGTATTCAGCACGAGATGTTAGTAAGCGATACGGTTCATTTGTACCTTTTGTTACAAGGTCATCGATTAATACACCAATATAAGCATCTGAGCGACTTAAAATGAGCTCTTCTTTTCCAAGTGAGTTTGCCGCAGCATTCATCCCTGCCATTAAGCCTTGTGCAGCCGCTTCCTCGTAACCAGATGTTCCGTTAATTTGACCGGCTGTATATAGCCCTTTAATGCGTTTTGTTTCTAATGTTGGCCATAGCTGTGTAGGCACAATCGCATCATATTCGATGGCATAGCCGGCACGCATCATTTCTGCCTTTTCTAAACCAGGAATTGATTTTAGTAAACGAGATTGTACATGCTCTGGTAAACTTGTTGATAAACCTTGAACATAGACCTCACGTGTGTTGCGACCTTCTGGCTCTAGGAAAATCTGATGGCGTGGCTTGTCATTAAAGCGAACAACCTTGTCTTCAATAGATGGGCAATAACGTGGTCCCGTTCCTTTAATCATCCCAGAGTACATCGGAGATAGATGTAAGTTCGCCTCAATAATTTCGTGCGTTTCAGGGCTTGTATAGGTTAACCAGCAAGGAAGCTGATCCATGATAAATTCAGTCGTTTCAAAGCTGAATGCACGTGGAACATCATCTCCTGGTTGAATTTCCGTTTTGTCGTAATCAATTGTACGGCTGTTCACACGTGGTGGAGTTCCCGTTTTAAAGCGAACAAGATCAAAACCAAGCTCTTTTAAATTATCGGCTAATCGTATAGAAGGCTGTTGGTTATTAGGACCACTTGAATATTTAACATCTCCAATAATGATCTCACCACGAAGGAATGTTCCCGTTGTGACAACAACTGTTTTAGCACGATAAACGGCGCCAATTTGTGTAATGACACCTTTTACTTCCCCATCTTCAATAATTAGTTCATCCACCATTCCTTGATGGATCGTTAAATTTGCAGTTTCCTCCAACACACGTTTCATTTCTTGTTGGTATAAAACTTTATCTGCCTGTGCTCGTAAAGCCCGTACTGCAGGACCTTTCCCTGTATTTAACATACGCATTTGAATATGGGTTTTATCAATGACTTTCCCCATAGCTCCGCCTAAAGCGTCAATTTCTCGTACTACAATACCTTTTGCAGGGCCACCTATTGATGGATTACATGGCATAAACGCAATCATATCTAAATTGATCGTCAGCATCAGTGTGTTAGCACCCATTTTGGCAGCGGCGTGAGCAGCTTCTGAGCCTGCATGACCTGCGCCAATGACGATAACATCAAACGTGCCTGCCTCATATTTTGTTGGCATAGCTCGTATCTTCCTTTCTTTCATAAATTTATTTTCCTAAGCAGAACTGTGAAAATAGCTGATTTATAAGGCTTTCCTGTACAGTGTCACCAATAATTTCACCAAGTATTTCCCACGTTCTTGTTACATCTATTTGCACCATATCCACAGGTACACCTGCCTGGGCTGCAGCTAATGCATCCTCAACCGTTGCTTGTGCTTGATGCAATAGTGCAATGTGTCTTGCATTTGAAACATATGTTAAATCGCCCGCTTCGATTTGTCCTTCAAAGAATAGCGCCGCAATTGCTTCCTCTAATTCCGTGATACCTTCCTCCTGTAAAAGAGATGTTGTCACAATACGATGACTACCCGCTAACTCTTTTACGCGAGCTATATCAATTTTCTGTGGTAAATCTGTTTTATTAATAATAACGATATAATCCATTGCCTCAATTGTTTCGAATAAGCGTTCATCCTCGGCAGTCAGTTCATCAGCATAATTTAATACAAACAATATTAAATCTGCTCCACGTAAAGCTTCACGAGAACGTTCAACTCCAATTCGTTCAACAATATCCTCTGTTTCTCGAATTCCAGCTGTATCCACTAAACGAAGTGGTACTCCACGTACATTGACGTACTCTTCTATAATATCACGAGTTGTCCCTGCAATATCTGTCACAATAGCTTTATTCTCTTGGACTAAACTATTTAAAAGAGAAGACTTACCGACATTTGGGCGACCTAAAATAACCGTAGATAAACCTTCACGTAGTATTTTCCCTTGAGAGGATGTTTGCAGAAGTTTCATAATTTCATTACGTACCCACGTACATTTTTCTACCAAAACAGGTACTGTCATCTCTTCTACATCATCATACTCAGGATAATCTATATTAACCTCTACTTGTGCTAATGTCTCTAGTAATGCTTGGCGTAGATCACCTATTAAACGCGACAATTTTCCATCCATTTGACCTAAAGCCACATTCATCGCCCTGTCTGTCTTAGCTCTTATTAAATCCATTACCGCTTCAGCTTGTGATAAATCTATACGTCCATTTAAAAATGCTCGTTTTGTAAATTCACCTGGCTCTGCTAGTCTTGCCCCATTCGTTAACACTAATTTCAACACTCTATTTACAGAAACTAGCCCACCATGACAATTGATTTCTACTACATCCTCACGCGTGAATGTTTTTGGTCCACGCATTAATGACAGCATTACTTCCTCTACTACCTCATTTGTTTTAGGATCGACTAAATGCCCATAATGAATCGTATGTGAAGCCTTCGTTTTTAAGCTTTTTCCACCAGGCGATCTGAATATTTTATCTGCAATTGCCACTGCTTCATCTCCACTTAAACGGACGATGGCTATGGCTCCCTCACCCATTGGTGTGGATATCGCAGCAATTGTATCAAACTCCATTTAATGACCTCCTCAACGTTATCCACATGTGGATAATTAAAAACCGACCAAAACTTACTAACACCTTAGACTAACATATTTTCAACAAAATCTAAAGTAAGGATATTTTCCAATTGTGGATAAATCAATAGTGATTAAAAAAAGCCATTTTATCGTTAAGATAAAATGGCTCATGTTTTGTCTGTATGTTTTTTACGAAGTTTAACCGTTCTTTACAGGTTCAATTACTAAATAACGGTTTGGCTCCGTTCCTTCTGAGTATGTTTCAATATCAAGGCGATTTGCCAATTGATTATGAATAATTTTTCTTTCGTATGACTGCATCGGCTCAAAAGCTACTCGTTGATTTAAGCGAAGCGCTTTATCTGCCATACGGTCTGCTAGTAACTCTAATGCCTCTTGACGACGTTCACGATAGTTTTCAACATCTAATTTCACCATTAAGAATTGCTTAGCACTTTTATTTAATACAAGTTGTGTCAATTGCTGTAGAGAATTTAATGTTTGACCACGCTTCCCTATAAGCAGTGCAGCTTTCTCACATTTTAGCTGAAATAATACATATTTTCCTTCCCGTGTCGTTTCAATGTCAAGATCATGGATATCCAATTGCTTAGCAATATTTACTAAGTAAGCTTTTGCCTCATCAATAGGATTAACTGAGGCTTCTTCCTCTTCAGAGTCTTCTTTGACTTGTTGAACTGCTTCGATTTCACTTGGTTGTTCAGAAACTTGTGAACTTATTGTTTCAACATCATCTATTACTTGTTCGTTCAATTGAGTCAGATTTTGCTGTTCAACCTTTTCTGTCTCAACTATTGGAATCTGTGCTTCCTTTACTGTCACACGTACCTGTGCAGAACGTGCCCCAAAACCTAAAAATCCTTTTTTACCTTCTTGTAAAACTTCAACATCTACTTGTTCACGGGTTTTGCCAAGTTTCTGTAACGCTAATGAGATCGCTTCTTGTGTTGTTGCGCCTATTTGCGTAAGTTGTTTCACTTTTTAGCCCCTCCATTTTGAGCAGGTTGTGTTTTATCTTTATTCCAAGGTTTATAAATAAACAGGTTTTGAATAATCGAGATAATATTACCGATTACCCAGTATAGTGATAATGCTGCTGGCAATGCCATACCGAAAGCAATAATCATAAATGGCATAATGTACATCATCATTTTCATTTGAGGGTTATCCATCGCTGGACCCGTACGTAATACAATAAATTGCATTAAACCTGCAGTAATTGCTAATGCTGGTGCAGGATCTGCTAATGGGAAGATAAAGAAATTCCCTAAATCAAAAGTAGATGTAGCATTCATACGGCTAATCGCATGATAGAAGCCAATTAAAATTGGCATTTGAATGATTGCTGGTAAACATCCGGCAATTGGATTTACACCTGACTCACTCATTAGCTTCATCATTTCTTGCTGATATTGCTGCTGTGTTTGTGCATCCTTAGAAGCATACTTCTTTTGCAGTTCCTTCAATTTTGGCTGAATTTCTTGCATCTTTTTAGAGCTCTTCGTTTGTTTAATCATCAATGGTAGGATCGCTAAACGAATAATAATCGTTACAGCAATAATTCCCAATGCATACGTACCGAGCAGATCAGCAAAGTATTTTATCGCTGATACCAACGGCCAAACAATGAATTCATTCCAGAAGCCAGTGCTATCTTTGGAAATTGGTTCATTGAATTCTGTACAACCAGAAAGCAGTAATGCTACTGTTACTAGCGACAAAATTACCCAAAGTTGTTTCTTCAACCTTCTTCCCCCTACAAATACTATTCACTTTTTCTAAATCTATATTCGTGCTACTCTATTCATTTTTTGTTTTTTGCTGAATAAAGTTATCAGTTATTTTATCATGTCTATCACGTTTCACTCTACTAAATATTCTAACAATATACGCTTATTTACTTAAGTACTGTTACTAATTCTTCATATATTGCTGTGAAACCTTGTTACTAAATACCCCTATACGTATTCCCTGGCTTTATTTTACAAAAGAAATACTTCAAAAATAAGGCGCTTTTTCCACTTTGGTTACCATCTGTATTACGTTTTCTTCAATACCTTTGCGATTCGTAGTACATGCTGCAAACTTTGTTTTACATCATGAAAATCCATAGTGGCCGCCGGTTGTCTGGCGATAATAACATAGTCTATATTCGGCTTAAGCTCGTCCTTTAACTCATGAATACTTTGTCGAATATAGCGTTTAATCTGGTTGCGGGTTACTGCATTCCCAAGCTTCTTGCTTACTGATAAACCTATACGAAATTCAGTTTGTTCCTCTTTCATCAGAAAATAAACGACAAACTGACGATTAGCGAAAGATTTACCATTTTTAAACACCCTTTGAAAATCCTCATTCTTCTTTACTCGTTGGCGTTTTTTCATTACTTTCACCTGCTACTAGATAATATCTTTTGATCCTCATTTAGCTTTACTAAAAATAAAGAAAAAAAAGACCACTGATGTGGCTCAGTGGACTTATTTTATGCTGATAAAACTTTTCTTCCTTTACGACGACGAGCAGCAAGAACTTTACGACCGTTTTTCGTGCTCATACGCGCGCGGAAACCGTGAACTTTACTGTGCTTACGTTTTTTTGGTTGGTAAGTACGTTTCATTTATATAGACACCTCCTGAATGAAAGTTGAATTTTTCAACATACAGACCTGAATATTATATAAAGCATCTAGTTGTTTTGTCAATGAATTTCACAAATTTGTTTCGTCAAACGAGTTTAATCTCGCCTCTACTATTCTTCACGCCAGTTTATTTGCCGCTTTTTGTTCAATGAGACTTTCTCAATATTCTTCATACCCTATATCTGCCTCTTACATAAAAAATAATTATCCACAGGGGGCTTGTTTTTTTTACACAGAGTTGTGTATAGTATTTTTTGCATGTTTTTTTATCCACAACATTTATCTACAGCTTTTTCACATAAACAGAGGCTGTGGACAACTCGTAAGTGCATAAATGAATGGTATGTGGATAAGTTTCGTAAACTATTGAAATAGCTTTGTTTTTCTGATACGATTACTGTGCTTCACTTTGTTGAAAACTAAAATTTACTTTTATTTTATCCACAACTGTTGATATGCTGTGGATAATTTTTATCACAGCCTTTGGTTAACTTTTATCCACAGCTTGTTAGTTTGTGGATGAAGTGTAAAATGAACGTATTTTCCCTTTTATAAATGCACTATTTTTTTGTTGTAAATGTATTGAACTGTAAAGGAGATTAGCAGCTTGGAACATTTAGAAGAACTATGGAACAATGTCCTGGCTCAAGTTGAACAAAAAATTTCTAAACCAAGCTTCGAAACATGGCTAAAATCTACGAAACTACTTACTTATAATGGTAGTGGTTCTACTGTTACAATAGCCGCGCCAAATTCGTTTGCTCGAGACTGGCTTGAGAATCATTATATTCATTTGATTACAGGTATATTAACGGAGCTTACAGGCGAAGACTTGCTTATTAAATTTGTTGTTCAAAAAAACCAGGATTCGGACGATTTTGATTTACCAGCGCCGATCATCCAAGCAAAAAATAACGATCACCATGATATTTCACCAGGTATGTTAAACCCGAAGTATACTTTTGATACGTTTGTTATTGGCTCTGGTAACCGCTTTGCACATGCTGCCTCACTGGCTGTGGCTGAAGCACCCGCAAAGGCTTATAACCCATTTTTTATTTATGGGGGAGTAGGGCTTGGCAAGACACACTTAATGCATGCAATTGGTCATTATGTTTTAGAACATAACCCAAATGCCAAGGTAGTCTATTTATCATCTGAAAAATTTACAAATGAATTTATTAACTCAATTCGGGATAATAAGGCACTTGATTTTCGAAACAAATACCGCAATGTAGATGTACTGCTAATTGATGATATTCAATTTTTAGCTGGAAAAGAATCAACTCAGGAAGAATTTTTCCATACTTTTAATACATTGCATGAAGAATCGAAACAAATTGTTATTTCCAGTGACCGTCCTCCAAAGGAAATTCCGACTCTGGAAGACCGTTTACGTTCTCGTTTTGAATGGGGATTAATCACAGATATTGCACCACCAGATTTGGAGACTCGTATCGCCATCCTTCGAAAAAAAGCAAAGGCTGACGGTTTAGAAGTGCCAAATGAGGTAATGCTCTATATTGCGAACCAGATCGACTCCAATATTAGGGAGCTTGAAGGTGCGCTTATTCGCGTCGTTGCCTATTCATCACTAGTAAACAAGGATATTAATGCTACTTTGGCTGCAGAAGCATTAAAGGATATCATTCCTAATTCAAAGCCGCGAACTGTCACTATATTAGACATTCAAAATGCAGTAGGGGAGCATTTTAATATACGTTTAGAAGATTTTGCTGCCAAAAAACGTACAAAATTAATAGCTTTCCCACGTCAAATTGCGATGTTTTTATCCCGCGAATTAACAGATTTCTCGCTGCCGAAAATTGGCGAAGAATTTGGTGGACGTGACCATACTACTGTTATACATGCTCACGAAAAGATATCTTCCATGTTGAAAAATGACGTTCAACTACAACAAGATATTAAACAAATTAGAAGCATGTTAGGAAAATAATCTGTGGACAATTCAATTATTTAAACACAAACTTATGCACAGTCTATCTACATGTGGATAGACTGATTTTATTCACTTAAATATACTTATCCACAAATCCACAGGACCTATTACTATATCTTTTTTATTTTATATAAATAAATAATATAAATATGTGAGGGAAAACGAATGAAATTTGATATTTTACGTGACCGTTTATTAGAAGGTTTAAATGATGTCATGAAAGCTGTAAGTTCTAAAACAACAATACCTATTTTAACGGGGATAAAAATTGATGTTACTGTGGAAGGAGTTCGCCTAACTGGTAGTGATGCTGATATTACGATTCAAACGTTCATTCCAGTGGAAGAAGATGGACAACAAATTATTCATATCACAGAGACAGGATCAATTGTTGTTCAAGCCCGTATGTTTAATGAAATCGTTCGTAAATTGCCAACAAATGAGGTTGAAATTAACGTAACGCCTGGTTTTCAAACGCATATTCGTTCTGGGAAATCGGAATTCCATTTAATTGGATCAGATGCTACAGAATACCCATTACTACCTGAATTAACGGAAGATCAAAAATTTACTATTCCTGCTGACCTATTAAAGTCTATTATCCGTGAAACAGTATTCGCTGTTGCTACTTCAGAAAGCAGACCTGTGTTGACAGGTGTAAACTGGCAAATAAAAAATGAAGCATTAATCTGTGTTGCAACAGATAGCCACCGATTGGCAAGACGAAAAGTTCAGCTAGAAAACTTACCTGAAGTTGAACATAGTGTCGTAATTCCTGGGAAAAGCTTAAATGAGTTAAATAAAGTATTAGAAGATTCAACGAACCTTGTTCAAATTGTTATTACGAGCCAACAGGTGTTATTTAAAACTGGAGAAGTATTGTTCTTCTCTCGTTTACTAGAAGGGAACTACCCAGATACAACACGTTTAATTCCAGAAGAGTATCAAACTAATGTAACGATTAATGGGAAATCATTGTTACAAGCAATCGATCGTGCATCGCTCGTTGCTCGTGGTGACCGTAATAATGTTGTGCGTTTTGAAATTTTAGACAACCAAGCTGTTGAAGTTTCTTCAAACTCTCCAGAAATCGGTAAAGTACAAGAGGAGATTCCGGTAGAATTACTTGAAGGGGAGAACTTAAAAATTTCCTTTAGCGCGAAATATATGATGGAGGCATTAAAAGCCATCGATGGCCAAGATGTCGTCATCCAATTTACAGGGGCAATGAGACCATTTATTTTACGTTCTGTTCATGATGATGCAATACTACAGTTAATTTTACCTGTACGTACGTATTAATAATTAAAAGCACGTTCGATGGATTGTATTGACTTTGAAAACATTAGGATAGTCGCTAATTGCGGCTATCTTTTTTTACTTATGATGAGATTTTAGGTATGATAGAGAGATAGACAGTCTGAATTTGGAGGGAACATAGCTATGAAGGACATTGAAATTGATGTGGAGTTTGTCACGTTAGGGCAACTTTTAAAAATGACCGATGCGATTAGCTCAGGTGGTATGGCGAAATGGTTTTTACAAGAAAATGATGTATATGTAAATGGAGAAGTGGATGATCGCCGCGGTCGTAAATTACGTGACGGAGACATTGTTAATATTCCTGGATGTGGTCGATTTCGTATCGTTGGATCCACTGGACAGTAAGATATGCATATAGAGCAGTTAAAACTAACAAATTACCGTAACTATGATGCCTTAGCTTTAAAATTCTCTCCAAAAATTAATGTTTTCATTGGTGAAAATGCGCAAGGAAAAACAAATGTAATGGAATCTATCTACGTTTTGGCGATGGCTAAATCCCACCGAACGACGAACGATAAAGAATTGATACGTTGGGATTCAGACTATGGTAAAATAGAAGGGGCCGTTCAAAAAAGGCATGGCATTTTACCAATAGAGCTTACGATTACAAAAAAAGGTAAGAAGGGTAAGATTAATCATATAGAGCAAAGTCGCCTTAGTCATTATATTGGTCAAATGAATGTCGTGATGTTTGCTCCCGAGGATTTGAATGTTGTAAAAGGGAGCCCGCAAATACGACGACGTTTTATTGATATGGAGATTGGGCAAATTTCGCCTGTTTATTTACATGATTTATTAACCTTTCAAAAAATTTTAAAACAACGTAACCACTATTTAAAAATGAATCAAGGAAAAACAATAACAGATACCGTGATGTATGAGGTCTATAATGAACAATATATTCACGCTGCTACCCAAATTATTCGAAAAAGATTTCAATTTATGGATTTATTGCAAGAGTGGGCAGAACCAATTCACGGAGGTATTTCACAAGAGAAGGAAAAATTGCTTATTAAATATCGCACTGTAGCTGGTATAGAAAAGGATCATGCTTCCAGTGAAATTGAAAACTTCTTGCATAAAAAGCTGGTTGAAGCTAAGGAACGAGAATTTGATCGAGGAGTAACATTAGTGGGGCCACATCGAGATGATTTGCAGTTTTTAGTAAACGGCTATGATGTACAGACTTATGGTTCGCAAGGGCAACAACGTACTACCGCTCTTTCATTAAAACTTGCTGAAATCGAATTAATTAAACAAGAAACAAATGAAACACCCATACTACTTTTAGATGATGTATTGTCGGAACTCGACGATTATCGCCAATCGCATTTATTAAATACCATTCAGGGTGAGGTTCAAACCTTTGTAACGACTACAAGTGTTGATGGAATTCATCATGAGACAATGGAGCATGCACAGCTGTTCCACGTGAAACAAGGAGCGATTGAAGAAAGTTAGCCCGGGTAGTTTTTTAGATTACAAAAGAATGGTAATAGTCAGCTCGGTTGACTGTTCATTCATTTACACAAATGATGTTATGAAGGAGTAGATGAAAGCCGTGGCTATAGAGAACGAAGGTTTACAAAATCAAGCTTATGAGGCTGATCAGATACAGGTATTAGAAGGTTTAGAAGCCGTACGTAAAAGACCAGGTATGTATATCGGTTCAACAAGTTCTAAAGGGCTTCACCACTTAGTATGGGAAATTGTTGATAATAGTATTGACGAGGCACTAGCAGGATTTTGTACAGATATAAAAGTAACGATAGAAAAAGACAATTGGATTCGAGTAGAAGATAATGGTCGTGGTATACCAGTAAGTATTCAAGAAAAAATGGGTAAGCCTGCTGTAGAGGTTATTATGACAGTACTGCATGCGGGTGGTAAGTTCGGTGGCGGTGGCTACAAAGTATCTGGTGGACTTCATGGTGTTGGGGCATCTGTTGTGAATGCATTATCAGTTGAAACGATTGTTCAAGTACATCGTGAAGGTCATATTCATGAGATTAAATTTGAGCGCGGTCAAACTGTACAACAGCTAACAATTATTGGAGATACAGACCATAATGGCACAACTACACGTTTTAAAGCCGACCCTGAAATATTTAAAGAAACCACTGTCTATGAATATGACATTTTAGCACATCGTATTCGTGAATTAGCTTATTTAAATCGTGGGATAAAGATTACGATTGCTGATGAGCGTGAAGGTGAGGAGCGTTCTACTACATATCACTATGAAGGTGGTATTCGTTCTTATGTAGAGCATTTAAATCAATCGAAAGAGCCTATCCATGATCCAATTGATGTTCTTGGAGAAAAGGATGGTATTTCAGTTGAAATTGCTATGCAGTATAATGCTGGATTCTCCTCTAATATTTTTTCATTTGCTAATAATATTAATACGTATGAAGGCGGTACACATGAATCTGGTTTTAAAACAGCCCTTACACGTGTTATTAATGATTACGCCCGCAAAAGCAGTCTGTTAAAGGAATCAGATGCTAATCTTACTGGTGAGGATGTTCGTGAGGGGTTAACAGCAATTGTATCTGTTAAGCACCCTGATCCACAGTTTGAGGGGCAAACTAAAACTAAACTTGGTAACTCTGAGGTAAGCCAAATTACCAATTCTCTATTCTCAGATGGTTTTGAACGTTTTATGTTAGAGAATCCAACAGTTGCTCGTAAAATTGTTGAAAAAGGTTTAATGGCTGCTCGTGCTCGTGTAGCTGCAAAGAAAGCACGTGAATTTACACGCCGTAAAAATGCTCTTGAAGTATCTAGCTTACCTGGTAAATTAGCAGATTGCTCTTCGACAAATCCGGCAGAATGTGAAATTTATATCGTTGAGGGTGATTCCGCTGGTGGTTCTGCTAAATCTGGACGTGACCGTCATTTTCAAGCAATCCTACCGTTACGTGGTAAAATCTTGAATGTTGAAAAAGCAAGATTAGATAAAATTTTATCGAATGCTGAAATACGTGCAATGATTACAGCATTTGGTACAGGTATTGGGGAAGAATTTAATTTAGAAAAGACTCGTTACCATAAAATTATCATTATGACAGATGCCGATGTTGATGGTGCACATATTCGTACATTATTGTTAACATTCTTCTTCCGTTTCCTTCGTCCTTTGATAGAGGCAGGCTTTATTTATATTGCCCAGCCACCACTTTATCAAGTAAAGCAGGGCAAACATGTTGAGTATTGCTATGATGATGAAACATTAAAGGCTATTCTTGAGCGACTACCAAAAATGCCAAAACCAAATGTACAGCGTTATAAAGGTTTAGGTGAAATGAATGCAGAACAGCTTTGGGAAACGACAATGGATCCTGAACATCGTACATTATTACAAGTAGAATTAGATGATGCTATTAAAGCAAACCAAGCATTTGAGCGCTTAATGGGCGATGAAGTTGAACCTCGTCGTCAATTTATTGAAGAAAATGCTGTATACGCTAATTTAGATATTTAATTTTTCTTGAGAGGAGGTCTACACTTTGTCAGAACAAGAACGCTCCGGTGTTAAAGGAGTTAATATCACAGAAGAAATTGAAACATCCTTTCTTGATTATGCAATGAGTGTAATTGTTTCACGTGCATTACCTGATGTACGTGATGGATTAAAACCTGTACACCGCCGTATTTTATATGGTATGCAGGAGCTTGGAAATACAGCAGATAAAGCATACAAAAAATCCGCACGTATCGTTGGGGATGTAATGGGTAAATACCACCCACATGGTGACTCTTCTATCTATGATGCGATGGTTCGTATGGCGCAAGATTTCAGCTATCGTTACATGTTAGTTGATGGTCATGGTAACTTTGGATCTGTGGATGGTGATGGAGCAGCTGCAATGCGTTATACGGAGTCACGTATGTCTCGTATTGCTATGGAAATGCTTCGCGATATTAATAAAGATACAATTGACTATACAGATAACTATGATGGTTCAGAGAAAGAGCCTATTGTGCTACCAAGTCGTTATCCTAACTTATTAGTAAATGGAGCGGCAGGGATTGCTGTTGGTATGGCCACGAATATTCCACCACATCAGCTTGGGGAAACGATAGATGCGGTAATAGCACTTTCTGAAAATCCTGCAATTACGACTGAAGAATTAATGGAAATCATCCCTGGACCTGATTTTCCAACGGGTGGATTGATTTTAGGTCGAAGCGGTATTCGTCGTGCATACGAAACAGGTCGTGGCTCAATTATTATTCGTGCGAAAGTAGAGATTGAACAAAAATCGAATGGTAAGGAAACAATTCTTATTCATGAGTTACCGTACCAAGTAAATAAAGCTAAGCTTATTGAAAAAATAGCAGAGCTTGTACGCGATAAAAAAGTTGAAGGTATTACAAATCTACGTGATGAATCTGATCGTCGTGGTATGCGAGTAGTCATAGAAATACGTAAAGATTCGAATGCCAATGTAGTATTAAATAATTTATATAAACAAACAGCAATGCAATCGAGCTTCGGTATTAATATGCTGTCTTTAGTAAATGGTCAGCCAAAAGTGATGGGCCTTAAAGAGATGTTGCATCATTATTTAGAGCACCAAAAGGTTATTATTCGTCGTCGTACAGAATTTGACTTAAGGAAAGCTGAAGATCGTGCGCATATCTTAGAGGGTTTGCGTATTGCGCTTGATCATATCGACGAAATTATTGCTATTATTCGTGGTTCTCGTAGTGGTGAAGAAGCGAAACCACAATTAATGGAGCGTTTTAATTTATCGGAACGTCAAGCACAAGCAATTTTAGATATGCGTTTAGTCCGTTTAAGTGGATTAGAGCGTGAAAAAATTGAAGCTGAATATCAAGAGCTTCAAGTACTAATTGCTGAATTGAAGGCAATTCTTGCAGATGAGGCGAAAATTGTCGATATTATTCGTACAGAAATCTTAGAATTGAAAGAACGCTTTAACGATAAACGTCGAACTGAAATTACTTCTGGCGGTCTAGAAATGATTGAGGACGAAGATTTAATTCCAGTTGAAAATTCGGTCGTAACCTTAACGCATAATGGATATATTAAACGTCTAGCTGCAAACACATATCGCAGTCAAAAACGTGGTGGTCGTGGTGTGCAAGGTATGGGTACCAATGAAGACGATTTTGTAGAGCATCTTATGAATACATCCACACATGATACAATTTTATTTTTCACTTCAAAAGGAAAAGTATTTAGAGCAAAAGGTTATGAGATTCCAGAATTCGGTCGTACAGCGAAGGGATTACCAATTGTTAACTTACTTAATATTGAAAAAGGTGAAAAAGTAACAGCAATGATCCGTGTAGGTTCATTTGATGATGAAGAGGCATACTTCATCTTTACTACTAAGACAGGTATTACAAAGCGTACACCAATATCTCAATTTGCCAATATCCGCACCAATGGGTTAATAGCTATTAGTTTACGAGAAGATGATGATCTAATTTCAGTTCGTTTAACAGATGGCGACAAGCAAGTCATAATAGGTACTCGCGATGGGATGCTTGTTCGTTTCCAAGAAGATGATATCCGTTCAATGGGACGTACTGCAGGCGGTGTACGTGGTATCAAACTACGTGATGGTGATGAAGTAGTTGGTATGGAAATTATAGAGCCAGGTCAGGAAATCCTAGTTGTTACAGAAAAAGGATACGGTAAACGTACTTCTGAAGAAGAATATCGTTTGCAGAGCCGTGGTGGTGTAGGGTTGAAAACCATGCAAATCACTGATAAAAACGGTCCAATGGTAGCTGTAAAAACTGTTGATGGATCTGAGGATTTAATGCTTATTACCATTAATGGCATGTTGATTCGTATGGATGTCAATGATATTTCATTAATTGGTCGTAGTACACAGGGAGTTCGTTTAATTCGTTTAGGGGATGACGAGCTTGTTGCAACTGTAGCAAAAGTTGAAAAAGAAGATGAGCCTAATGAAGAAAATGATGAAGTAGAAGAATAATAAAGGGACCGATGACGGCAGCTAAAATTGCCGTTCATCGGTTTTTTAGCATAATTCATGAAAAATAAGTAATTATTTTGAATTCCATGATAAAATGAAATTAACTGTTAAAGCAAGAGAAATAGTGAAGAGGTGTTAATTGCATGGAAACTATACATGTCCCAATATCGGAGTTGCGTGTAGGTAAAGTAATTTCAGAGGATATTTTTGCAAATACACAATATCCTATAATATTTAAAAACACAATCATTTCCCATGAGCATTTACAAGTTTTTTTTGCTTTTAATATTTCAAGAGTTTCTGTTTACAAGGATGGCACGGACCATCAATCAGAGGTCAATGATACCGAATTAGTTGCACCACCTGAGGCAGTTCCAACATTTAAGAGGGTCTATGATAATTCTGTTGAACAATTTAAAAAGGAATTTAAAAATTGGGAAGCTGGTGCAAAAGTTGATATTGCCAAAGCACGTTCAATTATTTTACCGTTAGTGGAAATGGTGTTAGAGGATAGAACAATCATTTTTGATTTAAATGAGTATTCAAACCCTAAAGATTATTTATATCATCATTGTGTTGCAACGGCCTTGATTTCAGCAGTGATAGCACAAAAATTAGGCTATGATAGAGGAACAACCATTCAAGTTGCAATTGGGGGACTGTTAGCTGATTGTGGAATGGCAAAAATTCACCCTAGGATTCGCGATAAGAAAACAACCTTAACAGAGAAGGAATTTGATGAAATTTATAAGCATCCGACCTATAGTTATAATATGGTCAAGGATTTAACGATCTTAAAGGATACAATGAAGGAAGCCATTTTTCAACACCATGAACGCTTAAACGGAAGCGGTTACCCAAAGGCTGAGAAAATCGCAAATATTTCGATGTTTGCTCAAATTATAGCGGTTGCAGATGTATTTCATGCAATGACTTGCGAACGTGTATATAGAGCTAAACAATCATCCTTTAAAGTAATCGAAATGATTAATGAATCCGAATTTGGAAAATTTGATATTAAAGTAGTTCGAGCACTTATTGATATTGTTGCTGACCTACCAATAGGAACAATCGTAGAATTGTCTAATTTGGAACGCGGAGAAGTAATGTTTGTAAATAAATTTGCACCAACACGACCACTTATCAAATTATGCCTTTCAGGTGAGATTTTTGATTTAGGGAAACATCGTACATTCTATATTTCACGTATTATTACAAATTTATAAAGGCAATATGAGGATATATTATCCCTTCTAAGTAGGAGTTGAAAAATGGCTACAGTAATAGTCAATACAATTCTGCCTGGAGGGGATTTTTCTATTAGCAAAGAAGGTAAGCTTTATAAGGAAAGAGACTGTATTTTTTAAAGTGTGGATGAAACAACATCTGAATATTAAAAAGTTCTACGGGCAAAGCAACCAAGCTGTGCACTTATCGAGGGAACATTGCGATGATTGTATACTGCTTAAATGCGCTGGCACAACTTCATACAAACTACAAATTAGTAGATACTCAAAAGTAGTATTATGAAAATAGACACGTATTTTACTTCGAAAAAATAGAAGGAAATATGGTTTCATAAGGATTGAGAACGGTCCATTGCATAAGTCAAAGTTTAAAGTAAAAAATTAAGTGTTAACTACTTTTGTTTAACTGTCTTCGCTTTCTTAAAAACGCAAGAAATAAAGAGACAGAAATTTAATTGAAATTCATACACCGTTAATGAGCATGTTATTGTTTTCTAATTAAGATAGTATAGAAATGAAATAGTTAATTATAAAAAAACAATATAATTCTTTTGAGAAAGTGTTGACATAGTTATAGAATATTGATATTATTAATGAGTCGCCAAGAGGTGACGCTGAAAATAAAGTAAATGAACCTTGAAAACTGAACAAGCAAAACGTAATCAATATAGTTTTTAGTAGCAAGCTTTTGCTAGTGAACGAAAC
>NZ_DKJS01000076.1:0-85670 GCF_002455205.1 Lysinibacillus sp. UBA6686
TTTTTTGGCCTTCCCGAGCGACTTTCTCTGAGATCTGAGCGATTCTTTGACCTTCCCGAGCGGCTTTCCAGGGGACCTGAGCGATTCTTTGGCCTTCACAAATGGTTTTTCTCAGAGATCATTCAATCTATTCCCACATATAAAAAACTAGGTTCACAATTTGTGAACCTAGTATTCTAATTCTATTATTTTTAAATAGCAGTTCAACCACTATCGATGAGCATCATTGGTGTAACGTTAAACCCTATGTGTTACCAATTTAAGACAGCTCCCTCCTACTTTTTGCATTTCGGGAATAACATATTTCATGCCTATGATACAGCCATTTTGGTTAAAGTCCTTAATTTTATTTCACTTAGCCATCTCCATGTTGACAATCTTTTTAGAAACATTTGCATTGTTAACTAGTACAACTTTAAGATGGCGAGCCAAACAATAGAGGTGTAGTTCACTAGCTTTTCACAATCGTTCTTTGAGCCTTTTTGATAATTCTCTCTGTTGCCTTTGATGGAGAATCTTTTTGCCACTCGTCACAAAGGTTTTTAACCCAATCTGGTTGCGATTTACTAGCATCATTTAACCAATTCCCAACTGAATCTTGCACGTACTTGGACGAATCTGATTTTAATAAATTTAAAATAGGGAGCGCAATGTGTGGCTTTTCTTTTAAAATTTCAATATGCTTCGTCCATACCCCGCGAGGACGAATTGATTCTAAGCTGAATCTTCGAATGTTTTCATCTTCGCTTTTCGCCCACTCAATTAGCAAATCTACACTATTCTCTATATTTACTGAAAGGTCCTCTCTAATTGACATCCAGGCAATTTCCCGAACACCAAAATGGCAATCTGCAGCAAAAGGCTTGATATACAACAATTTTTCTTCTAAAGAATAATCATTACTTTTATTCATAAAAGCTGCCCAACATCGTACACTATCCGATACATGATGAGAGCATTTTTTGATGATATTCTCTTTATTAGTAGCACTTTCATCTTTCAGGATTGTGTCTAATAAACTTCCAATTAAACGTATTGCCTTCATTCCTGTTTCTACTTTTTGTTTTTCCATTTCACTTAGAACAAATTCCAATTTTTCTTCTAGTCCTATGGATGGTAGAACATTCTTTAATAAGGTCATATGGTGAACCGTTTGCCATTCTGTTAAGTTAACACTCTCTATTTTTCCTTCGTTCAGCAGCATTAAAACTTCATTAGGGATATCACTAGCTTTTCTAGCGCCCTTTCTATTTAAAACATCTGCTAGTACTTTCATTCAATAACCTCCTGAAATTGCTGAATATTATACTATTTATATTATTTTTCATTTGGAATTATTTCCACTATTTCCTTCTGGTTTATCGTAATTTATCATCAAACATTAACGATATTTGAATGCCGAACGCTTTACTAAACACATTATTGGGTTAAAGGTACGATGATTAGCACTTTTTCATCTGTCATCAAACTTTCATATAAGGCTTCTACAATCCCAGAGAAGATAAATTTATTGCAAGCTATTTTATGAATTATGGTCATTTTGTTTTATCCGTGCAGCCTGAATCAATAAAGCAAATTATTCAGCTAAGGTAATAGTATCGTTCCACATCGATGAGGGCTTTCTCATAAACACCATAAATTTAATGCCAAAACTCTGTCAAATCAACGCTTTGGCATCCTTTTCAAAAAGCCTCTTTTTTTCAGCACCTAATTATTTTCACTATGTATCTTATTCAGAAGAGCGGGTTAGTCTGAAAACTATTATTCATCATACACTTTATCAAAGAATACAATCACTACCTCCTCAATCAAAAGTCTTAATTATCATTTCCGTTTAAACTTAAAACTGATGAAATGGGCGCTCGGTCCATAGCATACATTTTCATCAATACAATACCATTCTGTTTTTAAGTATTTAATCACCGAATCGTACAACCTTTCTAACTATACTTCAATTATTCATAAGCTTTTTAATTAATCTTTGATTACAATGTCATCGTTCTAATCTGTATACTTAAATATTCTTTGTCATTTGCTAAAAGCGTCAAAAAATTGATAGAGGTATTTGCATTCATTTTTTCACTTTTGTTTCATTGAATTTGTAATCTCCAATATTGATTCTCCAGGCTGAACGGTTGATATTTCAAATTCTGTTTCGAAACCAGATTTCACCATCTTTTTCAACATATGCAATGTTTGTGAATCTCCTTTCTCAAACCTTGTTTCATCATAGTTTCTCTTTCTAATTTTTTCTCGTTCAATTATGCTTTGAACAATCTCTAGGACCTTATCATTCCACATAATTGATTCTTCAGCTTGATGACATACCTATATAGATCTGAAACACGTGCACCGGGACGAGCGCCGCCTGAGTATTTACAATGGTATAGATGAAATCTGACTTTTCGACTTTCCATATCGATTTTGACCGAAACGATATCTGCAATTTCTCCTGGCCCATCATTATCAAAAATAATATCCGATCTCTGATCTACAATGTTACGTATCGTAGCGTATTGAATTGAATCACTCTTTCTTTTTCTTCCTTGAGATTCAGATTTAATGTAACTCCCCATCCGATCCAATCGATAGCAAAAAAGAGTCTAGTGGCAATTCAATGGCACTTTTTGGTTTGATAACCGTCTTTCAATTTTCCTAGACAACAGTAATAGTTCCCTCACTTTGTATGAACGATATTTCGGGTAAATATGGCGTGGTCAGTTAAGTCATGGGAGAGAGTAATTAAGTGAATACGATGGCACCTTTATTTTTAGTTAGTACTTGTTTTCAGTGACTTTTTTTGCTGCCTTATGAACTGAGATAAAGATCATTAAAGCAACAAATACTAATATCCCACTGCTAATTCCTACGTAGTTTATCGAACTCAAACTAATGACTCCACCGCCTAAAAATGCTCCTAAACCTATCCCCATGTATAGCGCAGATGCACTAAAGGATAGTATCATTGATGACTGCTTAGGATTTAACGAAATAAGGTATGCATTCAACGCAGGATTCATTCCAAAACCTGGGATACCCCATAATACTGAAATAAGACCAACAAGAATAATTGCCAATGTAGATGGATTTAAAAAGGTTAGTATTGAGAACGTAGCTAATAAAATAGCGAAACCCAAAAGTGATAATTTAAGTGTTTTTGAAGCGCCCATACGGTCTGTTAAATAACCACCAACTAGGTTGCCGAATAAAGCCCCAATACCAAGTAATAGCAAGTAAATACTTATATTCTCAACATTCGTGATCTCCGTAATAATTGGAGCTATATAGGTATAAGTCATAAATCCCCCTGTAGTCCCGATAATGCTAACACTTAATGTTAATACTATATTTTTGTTAAAACCTTTTAGTCTCTCTTTTATACTCACAGAAACTTCTCGTTCAATTTTTGGTAAGAATATTAAAACTCCAATTGCAGTTACTAAAGATACCGCCGCTACGAAAACAAAAGAATAACGCCAGGTTATAGAATTTCCAATCCATGTGCCAATAGGGGCACCTAAAATTAGCCCAATGGTTATACCAGCTATGACAAAAGACAAAGCTCTCCCACGCATTATATTAGGAACCAAACCTGTCGAAGCAGCCATAGCCAAAGGGGTAAACACAGCTGCTGCTAACGCAGCAATTACTCTTGTGACAAACAATAATTCAAATGAAGGGATAATTGCAGAAAGACCATTAGCAATGGTGAACACAAACATAGATACTACTAATAAAGTTTTAACGGGCATATTAAACGTTAATGTTCCTAAAATAGGGGCTCCAATTGCATAGGCAATGGCAAAGGCTGTTACTAATTGACCGGCTGCTGCAATCGTGACATTCATATCGTTTGCAATGCTCGGTAGTAAACCAGCAATAACAAAATCGTCTGTTCCAATACTAAAAGTTCCTAACACCAATATTAAAAGTCGATAATTCATTGTCCATTACTCTTATTCTGGCGATTTTGAACCGTACGCCAGAATTCAATTAACTCTTTTAAATGTCTTTGGGCATTTTCCAATTGCTCAATCTGTTGCCTAGTTTTGAGCAATTGCTCTTCATATAACGTTATTGCTGCACCTGCACAGTTCCAATCGCCATCCATGGGTTCGATGGAGCCACAAGCTATAACAGGCTGTATTTCATCAGTTTTAAGCCCGATATCTAGAAAAAATTGAATGGCCTTTATTCGTTCTATATCTTGTTCGTCATAAACCCGATAACCATTTTCTGTTCGTGATGGTTTAATTAAACTTTTTTTCTCATAATAGCGAATGGAACGGGTACTGACACCTGTGTGGTCTGATAACTCACTGATTTTCATCTTAACGCCTCCTTCCTTATCAATATAAAGTATGACACGATGTCAATGTAAAGAGGAAATGTTAAAGCAAGCTCTATTCAACGCCCATGATTGTAAAACAAAATTTTAAAAATCGATTCCTTATCGAATAGATAATTGACTTTTTCAGGTTGGAAATATGCTTAGCCTACAAAATTTCCAAAATGTTGGCGGTACCCCCTTCTAAAGCTACAACTGCCGGAACAGTTCATTGTATCTTCAAAAATTGCACATGTTGGCTCAAGAAGAACACCAATAAAAAAATTGCATCTGACCTTTTAAGTTAGTACCAGATACATTTTTTTGATTGTAATAGTGAATATAGTCTTTAAGTTCCTGTTCAAAATGTGCCATAAATAATCCCCTATAGTAGACAGATTAATTTACTTTCTTTTCTGTCTTCCATAGGGAAACCATATCATTATTTAAGTTTCTTTTAATGCACTTAGAAGATTAACCTTTGCTGCAAAATAAGATGGTATAATTGAAGCAATTAAAGAGAGGAAAATTCCTGCAGTAATTGCCAAAACTACATTGCCCCACGGAATAATAAATGGCATATGCATTGCAGATGTGTTTGATATAGAGTTTAAAAATACTACAAATATGCCCAGTAAAACCCCAATTATTATTCCTGCAACACCTACAACTAAACCTTCTCCTATAATCATTGTTCTGACTTGTTTAGTGGTAAATCCAATCGCACGAATTGTACCAATTTCCCCGACTCTTTCCATTGTGTTCATCAGTAATGTATTACCTATACCTATACTGGAAAGGGCAATCACAATGATCAATAAAAATTGCATAACTTCATTCATTCCATCAAAAGAACTTTGAGAAGATTTAATTTGATCTTCTACTAATGTAACGGTAGAAATAGAGGTTGTAAAATCAGCGTTTAATTTTTCACGCAATGTATAAGGATTCCCTGAATCACTGATATTTATCATAATTGTATAAATTACATCCCAGTTAAAACCTTCTTTAAACTCATTTTCTGATATAAATCCAACATATCCTCCATCTTGAGAAGTATTAACTTTGCCTATTACCTGATATTCTCTTGTACCTGAAGGGGAATTAATAGTAATGGTGTCATTCATTTTCCCACCCCATTCATCAAACGCTCGTTCACCTAATAGGATAGAGTTGGATGGGAGATTAATGCCGCCTGGGTCTTCGAAAAGTTGATATCTTTCAGTATTTTCAGATGGCAAGCTCATCACATAGAATTCTCTATACTCATCTCCAACTGTTTTCCAGGTTACCATTGTTTCTCTAAACCATTCAACACCCTCTACGTCAGCGTAACTACTTATCTTATTAATAATTTCTTCATTCACTGGTTCTTCAAACTGAACTTGAATATCTCCTCCAAAAGTTTGGCGAATTTCCTTTTCAAAGCCAGAAGGGATTGATTCTAAAGCTGAACCTAAAAAAATGACTACAGCAATACTTATTGCTAACATAGCTGATGTATTAGCGTTTCGATTTGTATTAATTTTTATGTTACTGACAGATAATTTCCCTGGATAGCTAAGTATTTTTTCTAACATTGGTGCAAGAATTTTTGCAAGGATCCTCATCACCAATGGATAGATGAATACCACCCCAAACAATAAGGAAATATACCCCAAATAACTGTCAACAAAGCTAAGTAATATGAGAATAATACCTAAAAAATACCTAAGAATTTCTACTCTAAAGCTAGGCGTTTTATTAGTATTTCGCATTGCGTTTACGATAGGCGTTTTAAAAGCAATATACATAGGTATTCCAGAAATTACGATTGGAAATACAATGCCAATTAATCCTGATAAAATCGTTGCACTTTTCCAATTTAAAGTGTAAACCATAGTATCTTGAAAGATTCCTAAAAGCATCCCTACAAACAAATCTGCGAATGTTACACCAATTGGTAATGCAATAGCAGTACCTAAAAGAGCAAGTAAAAAGACTTCCATCAAAACAAGTTTAAATACGTCAAAATTTGTGTATCCAAGACTCTTCATAACTGAAAATTCTTTTTTTCGTTCAATTACACTTGAATAAATCATATTAAATATGATGAAGCCACTTATAAAAAGGGAGAGAATACATACTAGATAAAAGACAGAGTATAGACCTTCTACGTCATTATTTCTTAAATCATCAATAACAACAGGCTGAACATATAATGATGTCCCTCGTAATAATTCCTGATAATTCGATAACCACTTTTCATTATCGCGATCTTTATGCTGTAATCGTATATAACTTATTTGATTATCTTGGTTAGTCCAATCTTGAAGAGTGCCTAAATCCATCATAACTCTAAAGGATCTACCTTTAGCATCATTCCAATTAGTAGGACTAGCAAGCCATGATGTAAAGCCAACAATCCCGGTTACTTCTATTTCACCTAACCCTTTAAATGTTAAAGTATCTCCTATATCTTTACCCCATAGTTTAGCTGCATTCTCAGGTATAATTATACCATTACCTTTTAAGCTCCCCTTTATTAAAGGCAGCTTTAAAAGGTTACTTTCTATATCACTGACCCCGGTTATTCTAACTGAAGTTTCAGTCGGAGCCTTTGGTTGATCTATCTCCACCAATACTTGTTTATCAAGAACACTTAAGCTTTCTGATACGCTATCCTGCTGCTTTATTTCTTTAACCTCATCCTCTGAGAAAGAATAATTTTTGCTTAATATCCAATAATCAGCATCCCCTGCATAAATTTCTTGATAATACCTAAATGTATCTTTAATCGTGTTATTAGCAACCAACATACTAGTTGTTAAGAGGATACCAAGTATTACTGCAATGAGTGTAAAGAAAAACCTTTTTTTATTTTTTGTTAAGTTACGCCAAGAAACTAGCCAAATATTCAGCATAGCCACGATCCTCCCTAGTTACTTCCGTTTCAATTATTCCATCTTTGAACAAAATAATTTTATCCGCATAACCAGCTGCGAAGATATCATGAGTTACCATAATAATAGACTGTTTTCTTTGTTTGTTGAATTTAGCTAATAAATCCAGTATTTCTTTGGCTCGTTGCCTATCTAGGTTTCCCGTTGGTTCATCAGCTAATAGTATTTTCGGCTCGTGGATCAAAGCTCTTGCTATAGATACCCTTTGCTGCTGCCCTCCGCTTAAAAGATTAGGGGCTTTCTTTTCAAAACCTTCTAAACCAACTTCTTTTATCATGTTCCTTATTTTCTCTTTCATGTTTTTGTCTTTTCTGCCATCTGCATAAAGTGGAAAACCGATATTTTCTTCTACAGTTAATGTAGGTAATAATTGATAATTTTGAAAAATGAATCCTATACTTTTTCTCCTTACGATAGTTCTTTGCTTTTCAGTTAATCCAGAAAAATCTTTTCCTTGTATTTTTACCTGTCCAGATGATGGTGTATCTAAACCACCTAATAGTTGTAATAGCGTACTTTTACCCGAACCACTAGGTCCCATGATTGCTATAAACTCACCTTCCTTTATAGTGAGATCAATGCCTTTTAGCACCTCTATCTTTAAATTTCCTTGTTCAAAAGATTTAAATAATTGATTTATTGAAATCATAATTGTATCTCTCCTTCGAGCTCAAATAATAAAAATATTCATTTTTTTAATTTCTGGATTAAAAAGCATGAGAAAGAACACCCTGCAAGAACGATTAAATACTAACAACAAATTTACAAATAAACCTCCTTACGCCAATTATATAAAATGACGTAAGGTCACTTTCAAGCCGTAAAAATTTTAAGTTAGTTGAAAGTGAACTTGCTTATCTTTTAATCTGTTACTATACCTTTTACTTTATTATCCATTTATATATCCAAAGTTAGACATAAAATTATTGTTCTAGCAGTTATACTCAATATTAATTTATAATTATTTTATATGTAGTTGTAATAGGAGAATGATATATGAAGATAGTAATTGCAGAAAAACCTGACCAAGCAGTAAAATTAGCTGCTCCATTTTCTTATACCAAAAAAACAGGTTATCTTGAGGTTAAGCCAAACATTTACTTTCCAAACGGTGCATTAATAACTTGGGCAATAGGACATTTATGTGAATTGAAAGCCCCTGAGGAATATAATTCAACGTGGAAAAAATGGACATTAGAAACATTACCAATTATTCCAGATCGATTCGAATATAAAGTTACGAAATCAAAATATAAGCAATTCAATGTAATCAAAGGTCTCGTAAAAAGACCTGATATACAAGAAATCATTATTGGTGGGGATGCGGGTCGTGAAGGTGAATTAATTATTCGGACAATTTTAAGAGTATGTGGTGTAAAAAAGCCGATGAAACGCTTATGGATATCGTCCTTAACTGAAAATGCTGTAAAAAAAGGCTTTTCAAACCTACTACCTGAAGAGAAAACTAGAGATATTTATTTCGAAGCATTAAGCCGTTCATGTGCAGATTGGTTAATTGGAATAAATACATCGAGATTATATACCGTCTTACTCAAAAAAAATGGTATAAAAGATGTTTTTTCAATAGGTCGGGTGCAAACACCTACACTTGCACTAATCGTTAAAAGAGAGCATGAAATTGCAAATTTTAAACCTGAACCTTTTTGGGAAGTTGAGGCAGACTTTAATTTTGAAGGCAAAATTTTAAAGGCAAAATGGCATAAAAATAATATTTCAAGAGTCCAAGAGGAAAGACAGGCTATTGCTATCGCTCATTTCTGTAACAATAAAAGCGTAGAAATTTCAAGTATAAAAAAAGAAACAAAGGAATATGCTCCACCCTTGTTGTTCAACCTATCTGCATTACAAGCAACAGCAAATAAGGCCTACAAATTTTCACCACAATACACACTTGATATTCTGCAAAAACTGTATTTGAAGGGCTTAGTTTCATACCCAAGATCTGATTCACAATATTTGACGAATGAAGAAGCAAAAACACTACCAAATATATTAGAAAATTTGAGTAAAATTGATAAGTATAAAAACCTTCTTCCACCCCCAACAAATTCAATTATGAATAATAAAAGATACGTGAATGAAAAAAAAGTTACCGATCACCATGCGATTATTATTACAGAGCAGTTCCCTAATTTTTCAAAGCTTAATTCGGAAGAAGAAAAAATTTATGATTTAGTGGTTAGACAAGTCATTGCGGCTCATTATAACCATGCAGTTTTTTCTTATACAACGATTCATTCACTTGTAGATAAACGAGCAGAGTTTATTTCTAAGGGTAAAGTGCAAATTGAAGAAGGTTGGCGTAAAGTCATTTATCATACTAAAGACAACTCTTCTACAGACGAAGATGAATTGCTTCCCCTTCTTTCAGAAAATGAACTTGGGATAGTTGCTAATACTCAAGTAAAAAAAGGTGAAACACAGCCACCTACTAGATATTCTGAGGGTAATTTAATTACATTGATGAAAACAGCTGGTAAACATTTAGAAGATGACAAATTAGAAAAGATTCTATCTAAAACTGAAGGTTTAGGTACTGAGGCCACACGCGCAGGAATAATTGGTACCCTTAAGGATCGAAACTATATCGAAATTAAGAAAAATCAAGTCTTTGTAACAACTAAAGGTATGTTATTAATAGAGGCATTAGGTGAAAGCATACTTACTTCTCCTTTAATGACAGCCAAATGGGAGCAACGACTATCTGAAATAGGCGAAGGTAATGCTTCCCCTAAAGTATTTATGGAACAAGTAAAAAAGCTAGCATACAAATTGATTACAGATGCCAATGAACGTGAAAAGGAATGGGCATTCGATCAAAATGAAGTAGATAAAATTACTGAAAATAATCCTTATAATAAAAAATATAAAAAAGTAAAAAAAGTTGTTGGAAAATGTATGCTCTGTGGTGGGTCAATACTAGATCATGGTACCTTTTACGGTTGCTCAAATTATAAAACTGTAAACTGTAAATTCACGGTTTCAAAAAAAATACTCAGTAAAACCATTTCACAAGCTAATTTGAAAAAGCTATTGGCTACTGGTGAAACGGACTTAATAAAAGGGTTTAAAAAAGGTGAAAAGACTTTTAATGCTCACCTAACTTGGGATATAAAAATGCATAAGATTAATTTTAAATTTCCTCAGTAACTACATTGTTTGAATTTTTTATAAACAATTATCTGTATCTCTTTTAATATTAATCTCAAAAAGAACTCATTTTGAAAAAATTAATCAAAATGAGTTCTTTTTAATACTGTTATGATTGGAGTTTAATAAAAGCGCCAATTAGTATTCAGCTTTTTTCACCATAAAGCACACAAGCATACATGGTTCATTGCTATTATTAACGCACCAATGCTCCTCACCAGCAGGGATTAGTGTTGCATCTCCTGCCTTTTCCACACTGTATTCACCATTACTGTATGTTTCTATTTCTCCACTGAAAATATAAGAATATTCATCTTCATCATGGCGGCTCATACCCACAGTAGGAACACGTTCGCCTGGTAGCAGAGAAATAACACTCATGCTCACTTCTTGAAAATTCCCCTGTTTTGTAAAAAATTTTTTCATTTCATACATTGGCATGCCAATGGGCTCGACTTGATTAATATTAATTTTTTCCATTTTATTTACCACCTATTCTTTTTGAAGTTTTGGATCTAGGAAGTCTCGTAGACCATCCCCTACAAAGTTAGCACCAATCGAAATTGAGAATATAGCTAACCCTGGGAAGGTTGATACCCACCAATTTTGAATAACTTTTGCCCCATCTGATACCATTGAACCCCACTCAGGTGTAGGCGGCTGTGTTCCTAGTCCAAGGAAGCTTAATCCTGAAAACATCAAGATTGCATTCCCTAGATCAAGTGTTGCCATAACCAGTAATGGACCAAAGCTATTCGGTAAAATTTCTAAAAATAGAACTCGAACATGTGAGGCACCCATCACACGAGAAGCGGTAACATACTCGCTTTCTTTTAAGGAGATAACCATTGAACGCATTAATCTTGCATAATTTGGCCACCATATAATGGCCATTGCAATTACAGAGTTTATGATACTTGGACCAAGTGCTGCTGCAATGACCATCGCTAAAATTAGTGGTGGAAATGCCATAATAAGCTCTGAGAAACGCATCATCACCTCGTCCACTTTCCCGCCTTTATATCCTGCTATTCCCCCATAGAAAATTCCAAAAGAAAAGGCAATGATCACGGTAATAACACCAGCTGATAAAGAAATTCTAGAACCGTACATAACACGTGAGAATACATCACGCCCTAGCTCATCAGTACCAAAGAAATGTGAAAAGCTCGGTGGCTGGTATCGAATGGTTAAATCTTGTACAGTTGTACTATGTGTAGCGATTAATGGCGCACAAATGACAACGATTATCCAAAATGCACAAATGAATAATCCCAGTTTAAAAAGAAATCCTTTTTGAGTGATAAAAGAGCTAAATTTTCTCATTATTTATACCTCACCCTCGGATCAATAATCCCATAAAGGATATCAATTAGTAGATTAATAACAACATAAATAAAAGCAATTAATAATGAAACACCGCATATAGCTGGGAAATCGAGTGAAACGGCAGATAGGTAGGCATATTGTCCAATTCCTGGCCATGCAAAAATATTCTCAACTAGCACCATTCCACCTAGTAAATTACAAAATCCTATTCCAGCAACTGTAATGACCGGTATCATTGCATTGGAAATCGCATGTTTAACGATAATCCCAGATTCCTTTAGACCCTTAGAACGAGCTGTACGTATGTAATCCATTGACAACACTTCAAGTAAATTAGATCTTGTTTGACGAGCAATTAATCCCATAGTAAAGAATCCTAACACCGTCCCTGGCAAAATCAAATGCATAGCTACATCACCGAATAATTGAAAATTCCCACTCATCATCGAATCTAGTAGAAGTAATCCTGTTCCCCCCTCAGGAGTTGCTGCCCTTGCATCAATTCGACCAGGTCCAGGCGTAATGCCTAAAACGGAAGAAAAAATATTAAGCATAATTAAAGCAAACCAAAAGCTTGGTACAGATACCCCACTAATTGAAACAGTACGAATGATATGGTCAATAGCCTTATTTCTGAAAATAGCTGAAATTGTACCAAATAAAATACCTAATACTAAGGCAATCACCATCGCCACTATCGATAATTCCAATGTTGCTGGGAAGAACTGCATTAAATCTTCAAATACAGGTCTACCTGTTCGTATTGATGTACCCAAATCACCAGTCAATAAGTGTTGGAAGTACAGAAGTAATTGACTAAAAAGCGACTGATCTAGTCCCCACTTCTCTTTAAAAGCAGCAACAATTTCAGGATTATTCAATGCACTTTGGCTCAAATTCGCAGCTACCGGATCACTTGGCACTAAATGCGAAAGAATAAAAACGAAAAGTGCCACACCAAATAATAAGAAAAGCAGAAACAATAGACGCCTAGCAATAAATCTAAGCAATTCGGATCACACTCCCAACTAGAATACAACTTCCAGTAAATCATCTCAGGTAAGTAGCTACCGTATATAGTTTCCTACCTACGAGTAGCTGCTTATTTGTAAAAAATTATTTTGACAGCTTTAGTTCATTTAATCGTAATTTATAAAGGTCGTTATAAGTAACGCCCTCAAGGTTGGCACCTACAGCAAATGATTTAGGGTGCTGTACTAGGAATGCATATGGACTATTTTCAGCAATTATTTCCTGCATTTTCTCAGAAATTTCTGCACGTTTTGTCACATCAATTTCCACCTTCGCTTGTTCAGCTAAGTTTACTAACTCAGCATTAGCTGAAGCTTCCCAGTTCGCACGTTTTCCTACAATATCTCCTGGAATAAATGCTAATTGGTTGCTTAAATCATAGTAGTCAGGTGACCAATGCATTACTAGGAACGGCGTTTTTCCATTTCGATAGTCTTCGATAACAACCCCAACATCTCCAGTTTGAATTTCCACATTAATATTAATTTTTGCAAGATCTTCTTTTACTTTTTCAGCAATCGTTACCCATGAAAGTCCTTCTGAATCGTAATTAGCAGCTGTTAAAGGGACTGTAAAGCCCTTTTCATATCCTGCCTGCTTCATCAAATCCTTTGCTTTATCTAAATCTTGATAATTATCTGGTCTAGATTTTGCACCAATAAAACCATCTTGCACAAATGACATTGGTAATAATGCGCCATCACCCGCTAATAGCTGGAAGCCTTTATAGTCAAGTGCGTAACGAACAGCTTGCTGAACAAGTGGATTCGCCATTTCTTTTCCTATTTCAGTACTATTATTCATTAATAAGAATGAAATTGTTGAAGTTGGTGAAGATACAACCTTCGCATTTCCACCCTCTTTAATGCTTTTCACCTGGTCAGGTCCAACACTTAATGCTACATCAATTTCACCTTTTTCAAGTGCTTTAATTTGTGTATTTGGATCTGGAATTTCTTTGATGATAACCTTACTCGCATTTACAGTACCCGTATAATTCGGATTCTTTTCAAGAACCATCTCTGTATTCGGAGTCCACTTCTTCAATACATAAGGACCACTGCCTGCTGATGCCCCATCAAGGTAAGCAGTTGCTGCATCCGTTGTACTGGCATCTGCTGCATCTGAACCACCTTGTTCCTTTACCACTTTGCTATCTACAACTGCAAAGGCATTACTTGTAAGTTTTGATAGGAATGATGCATCCTTTTCCTTTAGATTAACTACTACAGTCTTGTCATCTGGCGCTTCCACGCTGGCAACTCCCTCTGCAAGAGCAGAAGCATTGTCTTTTAAATTTATTGTGCGATTAAAACTAAATACAACATCCTCTGAAGTTACAGCATTCCCGCTAGAAAATTTACGACCCTCGTCCAGCTTAAATGTATACACAAGGCCAGAATCATCTACTGTATATTCTTTTGCAAGTGCTGGCTTTGGAGTTAGATCTGACCCTTCCAGCGTGTATAAATTCTCATATGTTGCATAGAAATAGAAATTCCCAAACACTTCATAAGCACGAGCTGGATCTAATGTTTTCCAGTCGGAAGCAACCCCAATAACAATTGTATCCGTGTTAGATGTGCCCCCAGATTCATTTGTTTTTCCTTCATCTTTGCTACAGGCGAAAAGCGATAGAACTAATACCAATAGGATTGAAAGTAAAGAAATTTTTTTCATCATCTAAGTTCTCCTTTTATAAAAAATTTATAGTTTTACTTTGTTTGCAAATGACATGCTGCAAAGTGCTTACTATCTGTTTCGATAAAGTTAGGCTCCTGTGTTTTGCAAATATCCATTGCTACAGGACATCTTGTATGAAACCGACATCCGGCAGGCGGATTAGATGGACTTGGAACATCCCCTGTAAGAATAATCTTTTCTCGATGCTCATCAGTGATATCTGGAACAGAGGACAGGAGCGATTTTGTGTAAGGATGTTGCGTTTTTTCATATAGTTGATCGCGAGTAGACAATTCAACAATTTTACCTAAATACATTACAGCGACTCGGTCACTAATATGGTGAACAACACTTAGATCATGCGAAATAAATAGATAAGTAAGGTTCAATTGTTTCTGTAAATCCTCTAACAAGTTAATGACCTGAGCTTGAATCGACACATCTAAAGCTGAGACAGGCTCGTCACACACTATAAGTTCTGGATCTAGTGCCAATGCACGAGCAATTCCCACCCTTTGTTTCTGCCCTCCAGACATTTCATGGGGGAATCTATCAAGGAAACGATTTGCTAGTCCCACCATATCCATTAGCTCTTTAATTTTTGCTTCACCATTTTGTATTTTATGAATTTTGAAAGGTTCTAATAAAATTTGCTTAATGGTTCTACGTGGATTTAAGCAAGCAGATGGATCTTGAAAAATCAGCTGTGCCTTTTTAGCAAAATTTTTCCGTTTTGATTTTGAAAACTTTGTAATATCTTCACCATTAAATAAAATTTCAGATCCCTGGTCAGGTGTATATAGACCAAGCAATGTCCTGCCTAATGTACTTTTACCGCAACCACTTTCACCGACAAGACTAAAAGTTTCACCCTTTTTTATCGTAAAAGAAACATCGTCTACTGCTCTAAGTAAGCCTTTTTTTCCATCTGGGCTTTTGATATGAAAGGTCTTTTTCAAGTGTGAAACCTCTAAAATATTTTCTGTCCCATTGCTGTTCAATCCCGCTGCTATATGATTGGAATTATTTTGTACCATTCACATCATCGCCCCTTTCAGATCCGTCATAAATGAAGCATTTTACTTCACGACCATCCTCTAGTTGAAATAATGGTGGGGATTCCAATATGCATCTCTCTGTTGCGAACTTACAGCGAGGATGAAAACTGCAACCTCTTGGCATATTCAGCGCATCAGGGACACTACCTTCAATCGCCTCAAGTCTTTCCACTTTACTAGAAATTTTAGGTATGGCATTAAGCAATCCTTTTGTATACGGATGAAGAGGATCAGCAAATACTAACTCAGTTGGACTTTTTTCAACAATTTGTCCCGTATACATAACTACTACTTCCTCACACATTTCTTTCACAACACCCAAATCATGAGTGATCATAATAATACTCATATTCCTCTTTTTCTTTAGACTGTTCATTAAATCTAGAATTTGCGCTTGAATAGTAACATCTAATGCAGTAGTAGGCTCATCAGCAATTAATAGTTTGGTATTACAGGCTAAAGCAATAGCTATCATAATTCTTTGTCGCATACCACCAGACATTTGATGTGGATATTCATGGAATCGCTGCTCTGGAGAAGGGATTCCTACCATTCTTAGTAATTCAATTGCTTGTTTTTTTGCCTCTTGTTTACTTACATCTTTTTGATGAATCAAGATTGGCTCCATAATTTGCTTACCACAAGTATGTAAAGGATTAAGTGAGGTCATCGGCTCTTGAAATATCATTGATATAGAATTTCCTCTAATCTTCCTCATTTCACGAGGTGAGAGTTTTAACAAATCTAAACCATCAAAATCAATACTTCCTGTGATTTCAGTATTAGCATTTTGTAAAAGTCCCATTATCGTAAGGGATGTAACACTTTTGCCACTACCACTTTCACCAACGATTCCTAATGAACGCCCTTGGGCTAATTCAAAGTTTAAATTATCTACTGCTTTGACAACACCTTGGCGTGACTTGAATTTAATCGTCAAATCCTCCACTTTTAGTAATGTCATCAGTTTCACCTCTTTCAAAAATATATTGTTTAAAATAACGACGAATTAATAGACTGATAATTCAGAAAATTAAACAGAAGTTTGCTTGAGGAACATTTCATTCACTATATAAATCCATTCTAAAATTCCCTTTTTGTTCAGGGAAACCTTACTCGTTTAATTAAAAATTACTGGCGTGATTACGGAAAGTAATACAGTTTCTTGGTTTAAAGGATTTTCCCATATATGAGTTAGATTTGAAGGGAAATGGATGGCTTCTCCTTCACGCAAATAGTATTCCGTCTGATCAACAGTGAATAATACAGCCCCCTTTAGAACGTAATAAAACTCTTCACCCGGATGCTTAAATGGTTCGTTTTCTTTTTGTAAAGGTTTTATTGTTACGAGAAATGGCTCTATTTTTCTATCTGGAAAGTTATTACTCAACCTTACATAAGTAGAATCAGAACTTTCTATTTTAAAAGGTTTTTGATTTTGCTTTTTCACTGCGTAATTTAGATCTTCCGTCTCCTCGAAGAAATGAATCATCTTCACACCAAATGCGTCAGCAATTTTTTTTAAAGAGGTAATAGCTAATGATGATGTCCCTCTCTCAATTTGGGATAAGAAACTGACCGATAATTCCGTCTTTTCACTCAATTCCTTTAAAGTCATACCTTGTTCAAATCTTAATTGCTTTATTTTTTGAAAAATTTCTTCCATAACTTAACTCCTTTCTCATAAAAGAAGAATAATTACTGTATAACCGTAATTTATTACAATATTATCATATTTTTTTTAAATGTAAATTAATATTTAAAATATTCTTTATATTCATAATACAATATTTTCTTAAGATACCTTTGATAGATAGCAGGAATATCATAAAAGATTCGTTGATTTTAACTCAATAATACGTACTGGAATGCTGTCTTTAAACGAGTGGGTAGAAATAAAGGATGGATATATTAGTGTATAATCAACTAATAAAGTAGGCGATAAGAAATTATAGTGGAAACAGAAAGTGGAAAAGAACATTTTAAAAAAATTGTAATTTTATGGTCGTTAAAAGGATTTAGAATAGCAGGTGGGTTTTAATGAAACTGTAAAATGGTAAATAGGCTGCTCCATTATGAAGCTTATATAAATGATAACTTATTTGCAGTAATTATCTAAAAGATCTTCAAAAAATCATTTTTTACAATAAAAAAAGAATCTGTTTGAAAAAATTAATCAAATTCGATTCTTTCTTTATGAAGTATTAAGTTTGATATTTCTGAACTTCAATAATTGCGTCCTCAACTAAGTTGTTTGCTAGGGGTTGGCCACCTATGATAAGTATTGTAACCATCGGAATTGCTTTGTTCGCTTTCATTTACCTTAATTCGAATGGACATTCCATCTCCTATATTGGTATTGATAGAAAACTTGCCATTAAAGGCCCGTACCCTCTCTTGCATCCCTCTAATCCCCATTGAATCGGCAAGAATGATTTCATCCATTTTACATCCTATACCATCGTCAAAATAATTGACTTCAAAACCCTCTTTGGCTTCTAAGAGATGAATTTCAACAATGTTAGCATGCGAATGTTTCAAGGCATTATTCAATAGCTCTTGGAAAAGACGATAAATCATTAAGTTTAAACGTTCATCCTCTAAATAAAGACGATCAATGGTGTAAATTAAAACAAATTCTGCACGTTTATGAACTTTTTGAATAAGTTTCTCAAGCGCTGCATTTAAACCTAATGTATCTAATAGTGGTGGTTTTAAATTTTCACAATATCCTCTTAAATCATTTAACGATGCAATCATATGGTCATGAACTTTTGAAAGTTTCGTTTGTATATTTATTGTTTTATTTGCATGAATAACTACATCCATTTCCCTTGCAATATGTAGCTGCTCTTGTAAAATCGTATCGTGTAACTCTTGTGCTAATTGATACTTTTCTTCTTCAAATCGTAGCCAAAGTAGCTTATTGAGCCACGGTAACTGATTATTATCGGCTTCCTTCATATGCTTTAATTGTTCTAAAAGATCTTCAACCATTTTCGTATTTTCTATAAAATTATTTAAATATAGAAGCAATAATTCAAGCCATAATAATTCCTCATCCTTTAGATAGATAGATTTATTATGATCTACGACTAATATTCTTTTATAATTTACATCTTGGTGTATAAAAGCAATATAAAAATGCTCTGTTTTCTTAATATCACCCAAGCATAGTTTGTCTAGTAATACTTCATCAATTTGATTTTGTGTATATTCTTTTGATTTGCTTAAAAAAGTAATTTGTTGTGTTTGTAAATCATAAGTTAGTACGTCTATATGATTAATCTCAAGATGTAAAGCAACTTCATGAACAAATCTCTCCAATAAGTCTTCAATTTTTACGACTCTTCCAATACTATCAATGGTCGTATACATTCTATGAATATAATCTCCTTTTGTTGAAAAAAGGATTTTTCGCTTATGATAATCTATTTTTTCTTTAAAATAGAACAGGGCTATTAATGAGAGGAAGGAAAAAAAGAAAATTTCCGACATTCTTGAAATAGCTATATCAGTTATCCAGTAGAGACCTATTAATAGCCAAACTGTAAAAGCAAATGAGAAATTAAAATAATGACGAAAACGAGTTATATAGTACTCCATATCAAATATACGTTCAGTGAGCTGTGTAAATATAAAACTGTATGGTATAAGCATTAAAAATAAGGAGCATATATCAGCAGAAAGTATATATTTATGAAAAATAATTTGCGGTATGGCAAACAAAAAAAGAAATGGTAAGAAAGGGCTAATAATACCTAATAAAAAAATTTTCAATTGAGGGGTTTTATATTTTGAGTAGCCTATCCCTAAAATACCAAAAATTATGATTAATAAAATAAAAAATAACCACAAGGTAAAAATAGAGAATAAAGTATTTGTAAATGGGTAGATGATGCTAAAAATACTAAAAGAAGAAACTATAATTAAAGGAAGTATATATATTATTTTAATATTGTAGATAAATAACCATTTTAAATTCAAAAATAAAAAATAATTTCTTAAAAAGTGAATCAAAAGAACAAGACAAAGTATCATACTACTTCGATTCACAACTGTCCCAACATTATCTAACCTTGCTGATGCACCAATACTAACATAAGCCAACGATACTGTAAGAATAAACAGAATAAGTAAATTTATTAAACTCGAATTCTTTTGTTTCTTATATAAGTAGAGAGAAACAATTAAACTTAATAAAAAATAACATGCTGGTAAAAAAAATAAATACAAAAGTTGTTCAGGAATATCCGATGGTGCTAGTTGTAAATGAATTAACTGTCCATTTTCTTGCTTCTCCAACGTTAACTCTTTAGCTACTCTAATTACAGGATCATAATTAATAATATTTAATTCCTTAATATTGTTACCATCAACTTCTAAAATAATATCCCCTGCTGAAATCCTTTGCTTATTTGCCCATTCCTTAGAATATGGTTCAATTATTAGCCATTGTCCATTCTCTTCTTTCAATTGAATGCCCAAATAGGGCGTACTATAAGTAACATAAAGCAAATAGCTTCCTAATATAAGATATGTACTTATAGTAAGCCATAGCCAATTATTTTTTAAAAAGTTTAGTGCCAAACGCCATTTTCTAAACATGTCTCATCCTCATCAAAGGATGTTATGATTGCCTTCTGCTCAAGCTCTGTAACACCAACTAGAGAAGCCTTATTTTCTTTTAACAATGTAAGTAACGACGGGTTTTTTTCCAAATACTGAATCACGTTAATCATAAAATCTCCTCATTTCATTAGTTTTTATAGTTACATTTTCTAATATTATGGATTAATAATCCATAAATGTATCTATACCTATATTATACTTTTATTATCCAATTTTTCAACGTAATTTTCTAAAAAATGCTAAAATTTAATATATTAGGAGTTGATTTTGCTAAAAACAAGCTTTATCTCCTTCATTTTTGGACAATTTAAATTTTAGGTGTCGATATAAACTAGCTCAAATTCTAATTTTTTTGCCCTTATAAGGAATTAAATGATTTGAATATTAATTTCATAATCATACTGAAATCTTTTCAAATACTAACTACCTATTTCATTAATCTTTTTGGACTCTTAATGACATTGGAATAACACCAAAATGGGAGCACCTTTTTCGCTTTCCCAAAGCTCAACAAAAAAGCAGTATCCATTAGGGAAATCATCTAAATACGCTTCATCATCAAGGCAAATATTATTTTTAAACTTCGAATACCATTCAGACCTAACATCATTTTTCGATAATTGCTCTAACTTGCCTTTCTGTTCTGTTTGATAGTTACAGATAAATACCTGTTCCACTATGCTATTAAAAATCATTTCTTCAAGTTGCTGTAACGTAGGCGTATCAGGGTAAAGTTTACTTGAAACTAATGCTTGATCGTTATAAATCTGATTTTTGTATTTGTCTATGAAATAGCCTTTACTTCTCACAATGCACCACCCTTTTTGTTTTACTGTCGTTCTAAATATTAAACTCTGGTAGACATTTTTTTGTCATTTCCAGAAAATAAAACACCCATTCTTTTTATATGTTGTAATAAATTCTGAATACTTCTCACCCACCGCACACCAAACATCCGTTCTTAAAGCTGTTATACTAGGATTTCTGTTTTAAATTTTAACATTTCTTTTTAACAGAGCTTATATAAACGATAGATAGCATAAAGAAAATGAAACAATTAAAATAAACAGACGATTTTACATTTTTTAAAATGAAAGGAGCCAGTAAATAAAAATTAATTTTACTTTATTACAACTGAATTTGCCCAAATGAAAGAATAAATCGATTCACTCACAACAATATGACCCTAATTTTTGAGGAGCCTGCCAATGACCCTCAGATTATTACAAATCGAACAGATTAGAAAAAGATTGTCCATGTTCCTGACAACATAAAACAAATTTGATTAATGTGGTGAGAGAATCGATGGAAAAAAACGGAGGAATACGAAAGGCTAATGAGGGAAAGGACCCGATTCATAGAGTGAAGCAGCAGTATTTAAATTCTCTGCGAAAATTAGATCGTCCTTCTCCAGCGGACGATCAATCTAGTTTGAAGAAGCCTAGCGTACTTGAGATTTTGTGAAGGTAAAAGACCCTTTATAGAATTGAGTTAAACTCTGTCAAAGTCGAATTTTAGCATAAGCTTTTAAAAGTTCGAATGTAAATATTAAAGAATAATGTAGGTGAAATATAGTTTGGTAGGATTTAATCTAAATAAAAAAAACCCTGAGTAATTTCACTTTTTAAAGTGTCCATTATCAAGGTTCAATTCAAACGGCTTTCTGTCTTCTTTATTGATTAATTTTAATGAAGAACTTCGTTATTACTATTTGTAATAACAATATTCTCTGTACGAATTGTTACCCGTGCATCTGTTTGGTTAGTAATTGCATCGATTATCCCCTCAACTACTTTTTGAATCCTTTCATCGCCTAATGCTAGTTTTGACTTAAGCAGGACAACCGAACAAGATACATCTAACATTTTATTTTCCCCAGTAGCAATAGGTGCTAATACCAACTTAACATTCTTACGATCTACCTTTAATTGATTCGCAATATTGGTCGTTAATTCTTCTCCTTTTTTATTGAGCCAATTTTGCATTTGCTCATCAATTTCGTAAATGGGCTTTACAACCTTACTCTCTCCATTTGGTAATTCTTCGCGCATCTCTACCTTAACATTTGGAGTGTTAGAACCTGCTACAGCTTGTTTTTCAATAAGAAAATAGATCATACCAGCTAAGGATAGTAATAAGATTAGTATTAATATAGTTTTATTTTTCATGTACATCACTTTCATCCATTTTTAGTTAACATCATATGAATAGTCTACTACCACTTTGCTTCCTACAACACTACCAAGACTAACTTTATTAAAATTAACAGTTTTATCTGCCCAAAGTACACGTGTATATTTTATATAACCACCTGTATCTACTATTAGGTTACCGTTTGTATTACCAATACAAGTATCATTATTTCCTAAACTATAACCTGAAGGGGCAGTCCCTTTAATGGAAACCTTATTAACAGTTAGCCTATACGCGTCTTTCCCTGAAGATACAGGGTCTCCAGTAGTATAATTTACAGTATATACTGTAGTGTCTCCAGTACCTACTATATTATTTAATGTAAGTGTATAATTGTATGTTGTATTTGCACTTACAGAATAAGAACTACTACCAATTGCTCTTGCTTTTAATGCTTCTTGATTGGAGATTNNAGATTTTAGCATATACTACAATATTCTCTTCAATAGGTATCTCAAATATTAAATGACTTTGTCCATTAAAATCTACGTCATTGGCATATTCATTAAGATAATCAAAGACAACCTTCAATCTCCCATTAATTTCCTATTGATCAATAACTTTTTCATCAGTTATTTCATAATTACCATCATTCTTTTCGGGCTCAATTGTTTTAGCAAAGCCTGCGTTTGTGGTAACTCCCATTAAGATTACTAATAGTAAAGCACATAGAACTTTTTCATATTCATTACCTTTTATAATATAAAATTTAATCTAGATGGTTTCACTAGCTTGTTAAGCTAATCTTACCATTACTTATTTTGGTAATTCAACTAAATATTACCGCCATTTTTTTGGCGCTCTATACAATAAAACACGCCAAATACCGCCATTGGCATTGGCGGTATTTGGCGTGTTATTATTTTTTATTCTACAAAAAATATTGTTAATATATAATTAATACAACAAAGGGGGTTTTGAAAATAATTACTGCTATTGTTGTTGTAATTGGAGTTATGTCCATCGGATTAATCATTTTCGGGGTATTCAATATTGTTATAAAGAAAAAGAAAATCATCAATATGTATACACCATTTGACGATTTAACTAGAGGAACTAACAATACAAACAGTGATAAAGATTTACAAGAACAGACAAAGTATATAGATCCTGTTGAAAAAGATGAATCAAAATAATTCACATAGTGGGTTTATTCTACTAGAGTTTTTAAAAGAGAAAGATTAACTATTTATTCCATCTTTCTCTTTTTAAATTTGATTTTTAGAAACTATGATACTACCTTATTACCGCTTCAGTAACGCTTTATAAACGGTAAATTACAAATTTCCTTGGATTGCCATTTCATCTAACTCCTCCATAGAAATTCAGCGCTTCCATTACGCTAGCAAACTAACTAACTAGTCAAATATCGAGAGCAGTGCTTGCCAAATTGGTATGTTCACTCCACATGAAGGACAGTTTGTCTCACCAGCCAGATATGGCAAATGGCGAGCGAGACCTTGTTCGCCGATCGCCATCACTTGATCCGCTAACATCGCTTGATCTGCATCCAAATACTGAGATGCAGGTATAACTATTTGAGCCTGTTGTTCTTCTTCAAACACAGGGTCTTGCGCAAATGCCTGTATGTGCCCATCCTCTTCATTCGGCCACAAATATACTTCCTGGTTGCACTCTTGACACACTGCAATGTACTCATCCCCTGCCGTAAATGTTAACAGCATATTCGCCACTTTGTTTGATCCCCGAAAGGCTGAATCTGCGATAAGAATATAACGTTTCTCCATATCATCAATTGGAGCAAGAGCAGTGTGGGTAACCACCTCTTCACTTAAAGAAGCTATATCACGTATGGCCTCAATATATCCACTGTAGATGTCCTCACAGATTGATGCTCCCACATCCTCAGCGAGTTCCGCCCAAGCTGTAGGATACGGCATTGAGTCGTTCTTGTCACGGCTTGCTTCTATGATGCCGCATGTAATAAAAAGATGGCGCTGCACTTCAGGATCTTTCGTCAAACGAGCCATCTTTGCTAAATAAGGAACAGCCGCATATGTGACCGTATAAATCGTGTTCTGATGAAACAAGTATTCCTGAAAGAGCTCATCAGCCGTTTCTTGGTTATACTCCTGCATCAACTGCTGTAGCAGCATTGGTACGTTCTCTCCAGATCCATAAGGTCCCATTAGCTTCCCCCATGTATCGATAGTCCATTCAAGCAAAGTAAGCGCCCCCTTGTTTCCCTTTTTGATTGTCTGCTTTCAAAAAAAAGCTTCTCTTGTATTCATCGAGAATTATAAGCATATATTTACTTTGTTGTTGGACTTTTTTAAAATCTCTACATATTCAACGGGACTTTTTCCTTTGAATTTTATCTTAATCCAAGCATAAAAAATAAATCAAAAAGGCATATTTTAGAACTCCTAAGATATGCTTTTTGTTTATTTTTGTATTTCATATCCATCAAAATCAACTTTGGGAGTTCACTTCATTTTTATAATGTTCTGCTAATGCATTTGCAGCAATAATTGCTTGATACACATCATCAGGAGTAACTGGATGTGGCATATTCTTCATGGTATCCTCTTTTGCACATGCAGTTTCTGCTACATTTCTCCATTCATCTTCTCGGAATTCATCCATACCAAGATCATTTAAGGTTAATGGTAAACCAATTTCTTTAATAAATTGAATAACAGTTGCAATTTCCTCTTTCGGTGCACTTTCTAAAACAAGCTGTGTTAATAAACCAAATACTACTTTTTCACCATGTTGTGCACGGTGAAGGGATGGAACGGCGGTCATTCCATTGTGAATTGCATGTGCAGCAGCTAAGCCACCAGCTTCAGCACCAACACCACTTAAATATATGGTCGCTTCAATTGTATTTTCAACTGCAAGCGTAGTAATTCCTTGATCCACGGCAATTTTAGCTTGTAGACCATATTCTAAAATAGTGTCATAACACATTTTAGCAATTCCAAGTCCCGATAGTGTTGGCTTTAAATTCACCAAATTATCACCATTTTTACGGTAGCATGCTCGTGCTTCAAAATAAGTAGCAAGAGCATCACCAATACCAGCTACAAAAAAACGTGTTGGTGCAGCTGCTAATATCATTGTATCTGCTAACACAATATCTGGGTTTGAGGGTAAGAACAAATAACGATCAAATGAACCATCAGAATGATAAATAACAGCGAGTGCTGTACATGGTGCATCAGTTGAAGCTATAGTTGGAAAAATTACAACAGGTAATTGCTCATAATAAGCAGTAGCTTTAGCTGTATCTAATGTTTTTTCCCCTCCAATACCCACAATGATATTTGCACCTGATTGTCTTACCGCCTCTCGGTGTTTTTCAATTTCTTCTTGTGTAATTTCATAATTGAATTTCACAAATTCACTTTTAAATCCCTCATTTTCAAAAGACCTACCAGCTTCTTCCTTTGCTCGTTCAAGTATAAACTCATCGCATATTACATAAGCATGGTCACCATAAATCTTTGTGTAATTAGGTAATACTTCTAATAAATTTTGACCCACTATGAATTTTTTAGGTGATGTAATGGACTTCGGCTTTTTTAACATTTAGAATATTCCCCTTATAATTAGATTTCTTTTGTANNCTGTTAGCAAAAAAATATAAGAAAAATAAAAAGAACTTCTAAATTGTTTTAGACTATCTCCAAACATCGAGGAAACTACTCTCGATATCTTTTAGAATAGTCAAATATGTATGTAAGATTTTGATTACAGCAAAATGAGTGCACCTATTTGATAAAAGTATTGTCTTCTTTTGTACATACATGAATTACTCCAGTTCTACTGACATGTACAAACACATCTTTAATTTCACTTTTTAAAACCTGTTCTATTGCATATTTAATTTCCCATTCCTTAACCTGACCATTAGTATTAGAAATGCTCGCATGATTCACCTTTTTATCTTTAATATGTACAATTATTGTCCCTTTGCGTTCGTAGACTTTTATAACGCTTCCAATAAAATCAGCTGTAACTTTATCTACGTCAACGACACCTTCATTTGTTATATCCCGAAATGTTCTTTTTGAAAATTGATAGATTATAGCCATTTTAGTTCCCTCCACCAGCTTAGTCTCATTTGAATGCTTGGAATTCCGTTGTTAAATAGCTAAATTACCTCAAACAGCTTTATAAATTTTGCCTCAAAATTGAATGGAAGCTCTTGTTAAAATTCCTAAAAATAAAAAAATTAGACTCAAATCTCACATCATTTGAGTCCAATCTTTTTGCGCAATGAATAACATTTATCATGTTACATTAATAAAATAACATATTGTTCTGAACAATTTCTAAACAAGCAACAGCAGAATGAAAAACAATGCCATTATATTGATTACATAAATACCTTCATAAAGTAGAACAATCACCCTCGTATTATATAATTGAAACACATCATCCCTTAGACTCACTATTACAACAAAACAAAAAATAGAAAATATTATTGTAAACTAGCAAAAATCGGTATAAAGGTGATAAAATAGCTTAATAAAGGGGGATGCAAACATGGGGAAATTAAGCAAGAGGAATATATTATGGATTGTGCCAATTGGGATTTTAGGGGTATTTTGGTACTTTTACGGTCCACAAAAGGACATTACAGATAATGAATATATTACATACGTTAAAAATTATTCCTTTGAAAACAATCAAAAATCGTTAGAATCTGGTTTGGCAAGTGCTTGTAAAAATCCATACTGGGTATATTTTGAAACGCAAAAAGGGCAAAAGGTTGTAGAGTTTAAAGGAGATTGTCTAATAAGTCATAAAGAAAAGAAAGTGAATATTCAATTTTTAGTGGATAATGATAGAACAAAGGTATGGTACGGTGCGATGCTCGTTGATAATAAAATGCAGGACGAAAAGGATCGAGACAATTACCTCCTTACTCTAGCTGGTGACTAATAGTGAAAGCTCTCGTTTAAAAGCAAAACGAGAGCTAATTTAAAATTATAGGGTTAATCAATCGTAAATACGGATTGGATTATCCCTCGATGATAAAAAAACCTAAAAACTATCTTTATTTCACTGCTTTCCAAATGGTCCATCTATCCTTTTCAACTATCGTACTGTCTGTGTCCAGTGAATCATCTATATGCTTTACTAATTGTTGCACCTCTTCCTCTTCTAATTCATGTAAAATACTTCTACCTGTTCTATTCCTAATTTCTTGGAGTAATTGTGCTTTTTCCTCATAGACTTTTCTTGTTTCCCACAGCTTGACTTCCTGTATCTCCTTAAACCCAATTTCCTTTAGTGTTTCCATTACTTTTTCACTACTATGTCTACGCGTTATTTCATGCTCCTTTAATTTAGGGAAGTACTCGAAGAAATAACCTCGTATATGACTGGCATCGCCTTTTAAAAGACAGTCTTCTGGTGTACGATCCTGGATAATATAGATTCCATCATCCTCCAATATTCGATACGCCTCTTGAAAACATGCCTTTAAATCTTGAATATGATGAATTAATGCTCGTTCGAGAATTACCTGAAAGCTACTGTTGTCTAAGCCTGTATCCAATGCATTTCCCTGCTTAAATGTAATATGATGATAATCCTTACAATTTTCCCTCGCTCCCACCAACATAGCCTTAGAAAAATCTACACCAATGACAGAAGTTACGCCCAATTCTACTAATGCCTTAGAGTAAATTCCTCCACCACATCCAATATCAGCAGCTCTAGAAATATTTACTAACGGAACAAGCTTTTTAATCGTTTCCATCCATGAGAAATCTGCATACCGAGTTGTATACGTTGATTGATTGTTCATATTGTGGAAATCAATGCCCATCTTCATCACTCTTTTCAAAATTTATATGGATAATCTTGTATTCTTATTGTAAACCTCTTCTGAACATAAAAAAAATTAATGTTAATTATCATTTTCGATAAGCTAAACTTATCAAAATCACAATAAACAACTCATGCCATTCATAAATATTAGCATGAGTTGTTTTTATAATGATCAAACTATAACCGAATCTACAGACTGAATGATGTGACGTTCTAATATTCTAATTTCTTTATTTAGTTTCACAATAGCCTTTTCTATTTGTTCAAAGCGTTCCCCATAACGAGCGCTTCCATTTTTGGTCTGCATCTTTTCTCTTAATGACGCCTGACCTAAGTATAACCCTTCTAGCAAATCTAACTTTTGAAAATAAGCTGTACTATATTGTAATTCCATCGGTATAAAGCCCCTAACCTATTCCTATTTTTCTTTCCTAACACCTAGCTTCTTATTAGCACTATAACCGAAAAATGAATCTACAAAACTACTACAATATCACTATTTAATAACCAATAAATGGCGTTAAATAAGATGATGAGCTTCAGCCTTTAAAATGGAATAAATCAATGTAACGTATGCCTCACCGTTTTGGTACATATAGTCTCTAAGAATTCCTTCCTGTTGAAACCCTATTTTCATAAGCAATTGATTAGAAGCCTCATTTTCTAAAAATACAACAGCTCCTATTCGCGTTAGCCCCATGTCATTAAAGCCATAAGAAATTACTTTAGTTACCGCTTCCAATGTATAGCCCTTTCGCCAATAATCTGGATGAATTTCATAGCCAATTTCGGCTCGTTTATGTGTTGGAGACCAAACATTGAAACCAACAGTACCGATAATTCCCTTTGTTCCTTTTCGTTCGATACCCCAACGTATCCCTCTTTTTTCAGTGAAGTTTTTTGAAAAAAGCGTTATTAATTTTTCTGCTTGCTTAAATTCTGTAAATGGTTCTTGCCCATAATATCGTGTCACTTCCTTATGAGAAAAACAATGAAAAATGCTTCTTGTATCCTCCAGTGTCAGCTCACGTAAAATAAGTCTTTCTGTCTCTAAAATCGGAAACATATAACCCCTCCTTCAATCTATTCTATTCATAGTAATTATTGCTATATATTTAAAGTTAAATTATACTATATATGACTATGCACTCCTACTTCAAGCATATTAAGGTGATAACATGACATCCTATGAACGTATACTAATAATGGTCCCGCCTTTTCCCTAGCTACTCTAATCTACTCTTTCATTAAAAAGTAGATTTTGCTTGTAGGAGGGCAATAAGTTGAAAAAACATGTAGCACCATCTTTACTATTAATGATTGTACTTGTGGCATTTCCACAGATTAGTGAGACAATCTATTCTCCGTCTCTTCCTGATATTTCGCATGCATTGAATACTTCAAATAGTGCCGTACAGCTCACTTTAAGTATTTATTTTATAGGATTTGCCATAGGTGTATTTTGTTGGGGATGGCTTTCTGATTTTATTGGACGTAGACCTGCAATGTTAGGCGGTTTATTTTTTTATGGAATTGGCTGTTTCATGTGTTTTTACGCTGAAACAATATCTTTTCTATTGGTTAGTCGATTTATTCAAGCTTTTGGAGCAGCAACAGGCTCCATCATTACGCAAACAATTTTACGGGAAAGTGTTTCTGGTAGTAGAAGACATGCGATGTTTGCACAAATTTCTGCCGTCATTGCCTTTACCCCTGCAGTGGGACCACTCATTGGCGGCTGGGTCGATCAAGCACTTGGCTTTAGAGCCGTTTTCTTTGTTCTCGTTGCAATGAGTATGTTGCTTTTTATCTACACCTATTTGAGGCTTCCTGAAACAACAGATAGATCAACGAGAAAAAGAATCGCTATTATTCCAGTTGTAAAGCGCATTCTTTCATCTCCTAAAGTCCTTGTTTTTGGCTTGTTGATTGGTGGCATAAATGGTTTGTTATTCAGTTACTATGCTGAGGCACCATTTATTTTTATTGAGCACTTTCATATATCTCCAGGTCTCTATGGGTTTCTTGGCATCTTTGTGGCACTTGCTTCTATTATTGGAGCAATGATTTCTAAAAGACTCGTCATCAATTTTAAGCCTGAAAAAGTAATCCATTTAGGCTGCTATGTGATGATTGCTGGCGCTATTTTACAATTAATCGTTAGTATATTACCGTTTTCTAATTATGTACTATTTACTAGCATAATAGGTACTATATTTATGATGTTATTAGGGGCAGGTATTGCTTTGCCCAATTGCTTAAGCTTAGCTCTTGTCAGCTTTCAAGATGTGATTGGTACAGCAGGTGCTATTTTCAGCTTAGGCTATTACCTGCTAGTGAGTCTTATAACTTCTGGCATGAGCCTCTTGCATAATGGCTCCTTACTCACAATGCCTCTATATTTCGTGATTTTAACAATGATTATGTTATTCTTCGGAAGAAAATTTATAGTTTAAATATAGTAGCGGGCATATTTAAGCATTAGAACTTCCACTATAAGCCACCCTATTTTTTCGGGGTGGCTTTCCTGTTATTGAAAATAGTGATCAACAACTTCCTCAGCAGAATGAAAAACCATATTGCTCTGTGTCTTATAAATAAATTTCGGTGACATACAGGCTTTTTCAAGACTTTTAGCTTTCTTTAATTTATCCGTCATCTGCTCGATAATTTCTGAGTAGCCATCAAGATTATTGGATATCTTCGGTATCATCGAATCTGTCATATCTAAAACTATGGAAACTTGATCTTCTGCATAATTATTTAAATTAACGAAAAAGCATTCCTCCAAATTCTTCGAATGCTTATCAATATTGATAACAGCCTCTTGATACTTGGCAATAAATCCTGTGGATGTCTTAGTAATGGTAAAGCCTTGGTCTGTTAATTTTTTATCCATAGCATCTAATAATTTATTAACTTCCTCGTCCATTTTAGGCGTTACCGTTGATTGTATTAAGTCATCACAATTCTGATAAATAGTATCAATCTCTGCTTGCTTTTCAACAAGTAATTTAAAATTCGACATCGAATACACACGAAATCTCCCCTTTTTTATAAGTTTGACATTTGGGAGTGTTTTTTAGTCATCTTTTAGCTATATATTTTTATAGCTCTTATGTATTAGAGTGGATTAGACTTCTTTAAAGACATTTCTGTAAATTATAAATAGTATAAAGCCTATAACACAACTTATTTGGTTTAGTATTACGTCGTCTATATCACAACTACCTAAAAAGAAAATTAATTGGAGAATCTCGATACTACATATCATTAATAAACAGTTAGTCATGGTTTTAATTATATTTCTTTGAGAAGGAAAGACTATGGGTATTAAAAATCCCAAAGGTATAAAAGGAATGATATTTCCAAGGATATTTTTAAAAGCTACACTATAATCCATATCACTGATATAAGTTTCAATTGTTCTAAAAGGAACAAAATTTATACCTGGTCCGCGGTTATAATTAGTCCGTATTGTATCGATAAGATGGTTAATGTTTCCATCGAACTTAATCACCACAAAATTAAGTAACAATAATATGTATATTACAAATATACTTTTCCAAATAGTTTTATTAAACAACACTCTTAAAGACCTCCATAAAGTTAAAAAAAGAACATTGAATAATGTTCTTTTTTTAACAATTTTAAGAAATATATCCATCAAATGAATAAGTTTAGCCATTTGTAGCAACTGGGAACTTAACATAGAATTTGGTAGAAGCACTTAGTCCAGAAAAGTTGCGGAATCAGAATTGCTTTCTATCAATATACCTTATGAATCAGTTACAATTTGTGTTAATTAAGTAATTTCACCATTGTATAATAACTACTACCAGGTGGATAATCTTTAATTTCTCCAACGACCTGATAGCCTCTCTGCTCATAAAATGTACGTGCTTGAAACTCATATGTAGTTAACAATGCTCTTGTTGCGCCCATTTCCTTGGCTGTTTTTTCTGCTGTGTCTAATAACTGTCCACCGATGCCTTTTCCACGGTAATCTTTACTAAACCAAAACTTATTAATTTCAACCCATCCCCAATAAACCTCTGCCGTGATGCCGCCAATCCATTGTTGCTCATTATCAGTGACGATGAGATTTAAGGGACGTATCGAACCCTTTTGTCTGCTTTCCTGATGGTATTGTGAATGTTCATCATTATAGTCACGAATTTTAGCATTTAAAAAATTAGTGAAATCATCGTGCTTCTCTTGTAAAATTTCAACTTGATAGTCCATCTAATTTCTCCTTTCAATCCTGATAACGCTTCATTAGCTTAGCTTGATGAGCGTTGAAAATTTCTTCTAAGGAAATATCATACTTATTAGCGATTACAATAATATTCCCTAAAACATCGCCAAGCTCCTCTATTAACTCTTGCTTATTTTCTTCATACGATTGAACCTTTTCATCTGGTCTGTCTCTGCCAATTTCTAAAGCTCGAATAGCTCTTGCCACTTCTCCTGTTTCTTCAGCAAGAAAACCAATACGAGTAAAAATATTCAATTCAGACCATCCACGCGTATCATAGTATTCCTTTATCCATTGCTGGAATTCATTTATTTTCAATTTTCAGTCCTCCATTTCATTCCTCTCAAAATTAAATTATACTATACTATGAAACTTCTATCAGTGGACATTTTTATCACTGATTGGTGTATGGAATTGAGAGGTACAGGTAGATTTTCATTTATTTGTGTTATTCCCTGTTAATCGGAGGAAACAATCAGATTTGATTTGGAGGAGCTATATATGAATAGTATTGCAGTATTTTGTGGATCAAGCATTGGAGCTTCAGAGGCCTATCGTGAAGGGGCTATTCAACTTGGCAAGGAATTAGCCAAGCGTCAAATTACCTTAATTTATGGAGGAGCTAGTGTTGGAATCATGGGTACAGTTGCAGATACAGTTCTGCAGGAAGGTGGTAAGGTCATTGGCGTTATTCCTACATTACTGGAGGAACGAGAAATCTCCCATCAGCATTTAACAGAGCTGATCGTGGTCAATACGATGCACGAACGAAAAAGTAAAATGATGGAGCTAGCTGATGGCTTTATCGCATTACCTGGTGGCCCAGGTACATTGGAAGAGTTATTCGAAGTATATACATGGAATCAAATTGGTCTTCATCAAAAGCCATGTGGTATTTTGAATATCAATCATTATTATGATTTACTCATTTCATTCTTTGACCATATGCAGAATGAGCAATTTTTACAAGCACATAATCGTGATACATTGCTAGTTGACGAAAATATTGCGGCACTCTTAGATAAATGCGCTACCTATGTGCCACCCGCAGTTAAAACATACCAGCTTTCAAAATAAAACTATCACTGCATGGTATTATTTTTTACCATGCAGTTCACCCATCAAAAAGTCAGCATAAGCATTTCCCCGTATCACTAAATTTCTACATAAGCTTTTCTCCTATACTTCTTTACGATTTTTCACAGCTACTACTGCAATAATAACCATGATTAGCTTCACCACCAATATAATTATGTAAATGCTAAACGATATAATGGCTGGCAATAATACTAGCCACCAAGACCAAGAAATAACATCTGTAAGCTTTAATACTATAAAAACAACTGTTAAGACTTCTGCAATCCCCACAACGTCCCCACCAATCGACTTTAAATTTTTCCCTACAAAAGAAAGCTACCATTAGTATTACTATAATACAACGATTAAAACATACCTTACTATGTTAACTTTTTGAAAAAAACGGAACCTTTTGACTGGTAAATCGTATAGATAATGGAAACACAATTTCAGTCATAAAGGAGACAACCAAAGATGAAAAAACCGTTTAAAAAAACTTGGATGATGGCTTCAGCATTAACATTAGGATTAGCTGTTTTGACACCACTTCAGGCAGGAGCTACTTCCGTGCAAACACCCAACAATGCTACAGTTCAAATGGAACAGCAAATTACTGGGACAATTACAGATAATTACGGAGATGGGATCAATCTTAAAGGAAAAGACGGGAAAAATTACTTTATTAGCTTCTATAAATTTTCTAAGGAACAATTAGAAAAATTAAATTTAACAGAGGGACAGGAAATCTCTGTGGAAGGATCCATTGTTAACAGTTATTCTGATTTCTACACATTCGAAGTTTATAAAAGAGATCTACCAAAAGAAGTGACAGCAGAGGAACTAGCAAAATTAGAAAAGTTATTTAATGAGATTAAAAGACTTGAAAAAGAAGCTAGTGTGCTTGAAGATACCTCTATAGAAGCGGCAGAAAAAAAATACGATGAGATTGCTAAAATCTATGAGGATATGTATAAAATCACAAAGCCTTACATCTTAGCTAGCTGGGAGCCTCAATCCTTTGATGAGTATTTACAAGATTTTGGATTTAGTGAAAATAATATCGTCATTGATGCCGAGGACAAAAAACAGCTTAAGGTAATTTATGATGAATGGGTGAAACTTGCAAAAGCTGGTATTGAAGAAGACAAGGCAGATGAAAAATATGAAGCTTTTTATACAATTCTTCAACCTTATTTAGATAAACTTTATCCTCCACAAACATTTGAAGAATATATGGCAGACATGGAATTATCTATTCCTGCCGAAACGTTAGCCAAGCTAAAAACAATCTATGACGATGCTCAAAGGGCAGAAAAAGATAAAAATGATGAACTTTCTGAAAAGCTATGGACTGAATTTTATAGTATGATGGATGATTTCTATACACCCCAAACATTTGAAGAGTACATGGCTGACTTTGCTTTCGAAGTGAGTGAGGCTGATAAAAAGCAATTAAAAGCGCTTTATGAAGAAATCTTAGCTTTTGATAAAAAAGTAGAGCAAGAAAAAATTGATGCAAAATGGGACGCTTTTTATACTATTTTAGATCCGTATTTTAAAGCAAACAAAGAAATTCTAATTTCTGCTTCTAAGCTAACACTTAACGGTCAGGTTTACCTTCCTCAATAATTGAAAATCACCTTAACGTTTCTTTCGAATTGTGGGTTTTTCTAATCTGGTAGTGTTATGTTCCTGTGGGAAAGGGAGTGAGTTGCATTAATAAATTTCGAGTAAGAAGATGGCTAAACTTACATGCTGAAAATGATATAATCGTAACGAGTAAGCATTATAAAAGATTAGGCGAAATAGGGTTAATAAAAATAATTATAATGGGGTCGTATAAAGGAAAAAAAATATCCTTTGATCCTGAATTGTTTGAAATACTCCCCTCCTTCCCTTCAGTCGATGCTAAATCATTAGCCAAATTAACTCAGGACTTTACAGAAATGCTAAGAGATAATTATGAAAGAGGAAATAAAAAACCAACTCATTATATTTAACATACAGGTATTTAAAAAAATTCCTAGCTATTTGTTTTCATAAATAGCTAGGGATTTTTTCTTTTCCCCTGTAAATTTTCTTCACCCCTGCTTGATTCATTTCTATTAAAAGCTTTTGGGAAAGTATTTCCTAATTTTGTTCACAAGATAAACTTTTTGCAATGGCAATACGTCTAATAATTGGTAACACCAGTTGAATAAAAGGAGACATGTTGATGAGAAAACCACTTAGAAAAACTTGGATGATTGCTTCTGCACTAACATTAGGAATGGCTGTTTTTACACCGCTTCAAGCTGGAGCAACCTCACAGGAAACAACAAAAGATGTGACGATCCAAATCGAACAACAAATTAAGGGAACTATAAAAAATATTGTAGGAGATGGGATCGATGTAAAAGGCAAAGACGGTAAAAACTACTTTATTGGTTTTCACAAATTTTCTGATGAGCAAATTGAAAAAATGAACTTAGTTGAGGGACAGGAAATTACTGTAGAAGGAAGTGTATTAAAGGATTATGCTGAATTCTACACATTTGATGTGTATAAAAAAGGATTACCTAAAGAGATACCAACTGAAGATCTAAAGAAATTGGAAAGCATGTTTACTGAAATCAAAAAATTAGAAAAAGAAGAGAAGTATGAAGAAGTAGAAAAGATGTATGCTGCAATGGATAAAATCACAAAGCCTTATGTATTAGCCAGTTGGCAGCCAATATCCTTTGAGCAATATATAGATGAATATGGGTTCGGTGAGAAAAATATTGTGATTAAGGATAGTGAGAAAAAGCAACTAAAAAGCATCTATGAAGAGTGGGTAAAGTTTGAGAAAGCAGGTAAAGAAGTCAAAGCTCAAGAAAAGTTTGATGAATTTTATAAAATCTTGCAACCATATTTAGATGAGCTATATCCACCTACTCCCTTTGATGAGTACATGGCGAGTATGGAATTAGACATTCCTGCTGACGTTGTCGTAAAACTAAAAACAATTTATGAAAAAGCTCAAAAAGCAGATAAAGACAACAGTATTGAGCTTTCCGATCAGCTATGGGGAGAATTTTATGAAGTAATCAACCCGTATTTTAAACCAATTCCGTTTGAGGAGTTTATCGCTGACTTTGATTTTGAAATTCGTGCAGCAGATAAAAAACAAATACAATTATTATATGAAGAAGCTATAACTCTTGATAAAGATGGAAAACAGGAGCAGGCTGAAGCTAAATGGGATGCTTTATACAAAATACTAGATCCCTACTTCCTAGAAAATAAAGAAATTTTAATCTCCGCTTCTAAGCTTACTTTTAAAGGCCAAACATATCTTCCGCAATAGATAAATGAAGTGCTGGGACATAACTAAATGGTTCCTTCATAAAGCCAAATAATCTCTAAAAAACGATAAATAGAGAAACCGAACTAATCCGAAACACTTCATGAGCATTTCATTGGATAGTTCGGTATTTTTGTGGGCTGAAACACGTTTGTCTCAGCCTCCTTTTATTAAAAGCAGACTATTCCTGTGCTAGCCCCATAGCCTGTAACATCGTTGTAAATTTCGCAGAGATTTCATTATATTCACTATCCTGCTCAGAGCTATTGACAATGCCTGCCCCTGCAAATAATGTAATATCCCTATGATTAATTTCAGCACAACGTATCGTAATTACCCATTCCCCATCGCCATAATGATCCATATAGCCAACAATTCCAGTATAATAGCGTCTATTAAAGGGCTCCGTTTTCTGTATAAACTCTAATGAAGGCTTTTGTGGTGCCCCACATATGGCCGGTGTAGGATGTAATAGCTGTGCTACATCCAAAACAGTCGTCGTATCATTTTTTATTTTTCCCTTTATGACAGTCGATAAATGCATCATTGTATCTGTATAAAGAATAGCTGGTTTTTCATTGTACTCTATTTCTTCTAAATGAGGTTCCAATTTCTCACAAATATAATCCACAACAATTTTATGCTCATGTAAATCTTTTTCTGCATGGAGTAGCTCGTTCTCTATAGCCTTATCTTTTACCAAATCATAGGTTTTTTTACGTGAACCCGCTAAAGGATTAATCGTTACAATATTTCCTTCCTTTTTCACAAGTAGCTCTGGGCTAGCACCAATCAGATTTTGAGCGTTATCCAAGGCAATAGAAAAAATATAGCCTTGTTTATTTTTGTGTAGTAAATTCGTTAACCATGCTGTGATGGGTGGCTCCTCTTGTAAACGAAATTTTAATGATCTTGCAAGCACAACTTTGCTAAATTGTTGCTTACGAATGGAATGTATTGCTTCTTGAATCATTTCGTTAAATTGAAGTCTGCTAGGTAAATCAATGCTGTCCTCTATTGACAAGGGTTGGTTTGCAGTTTGTAAATCATCGATCAAATTGGAGTGATGGTAATTTACAAAGGTATCTGGAATAATAATCGTTGCTTTACTACGTTGATCAAATGGGATTGCTCCAATAATCATCGGTGCTTTAAATTCCTTTTGAATTGCCCTAATTTCTTCTATAAGTGTTATAGAATCATTCATAGCCAATTGAAACCTTGTTTGCTCCCCATTGAATACTAATAATCTTTCAGGCGTCTTCAAAAAGGTATCATTGTTGCTAAAATGATTAAGGATGTCAGATAGTTTAATATTTTCCATAGTCTCCCCTTACTTAGATAAGTTGATTATGCTTTAATTCCTGTATGATTATATCTTCTGTGATGTGTACAATATTTATATTCATCTCTTGACTACAAATAAGAGATAGCCGATAAAGGTTATCAACCATTATGGAATGACAAAATACATCCTTGCATGTTGACTTTATTTGCTGATTATCCAGACTGATTTCTGTTAATTTCATATGTAATCCCATACCCAACATTTTGGAATACGCTTCCTTTAGAGTCCATATTATATAAAAATAATCTAGCTTTTCTTCCAGTAATTGAATTCCCTTAAAATGAGCAATTTCTTTTTCACTCATAAAAAAATCAATACAATCAAAATCTATCGGTTTAATCTGTTCAATATCGATGCCAATAAAGCTACAAGTTGATACGGCCCCAGCTAGATATTGTCCAGAGTGAGATATATTAAAATGAACATCTGGCACATGGACAAATGGCTTACCATATGGACCATATTGAAAATGAATGTCAGTTAATCCTGCTTCTTTTAATAGAAGAAAGCGTTTAAAAAGGTCGGAATTATGTTTATGAACTTGTTTTGCTCTATATAAATAAACATTTATTGGATTGCACTTGATCATCTTACGCTTTCACTGCCTTGTATAATAGTATCCTCTAAGCTTTGCAAATAAGAATCCTCTATTTCATAAAGGAAAAAGTGCCCTCCCTGAAATTTTTGAAGGATAAAGTTATGATGCGTCACCTCTTGCCATCTTCGTAAGTCTGCGGTAGAAAGATCTGGATCCTCTTCTCCAAAATGAGCAATAATAGGCGTAGTCAATTTTTGTCCCTTGTAGCAATGAGATTCATGCAAGATATAGTCGTTTTTAATGGATGGTATAACAAAATTTAGAAATTCCTGATTTTCTAAAAGCAACGGCGGTGTACCACCAAGTCGATATAACTCCTCTATTAAATTCTGATCAGGCATGGCAGAATGATATTTATCCTTACCCTGACAGTGAGGTGCTTGCCGACTCGCAGCGACTAAAAGTTGTAGTTGTGTATGAGTATTTGTTTCAAGATAGTGTGCCACTTCAAATGCAATGGCAGCGCCCATACTATGACCAAATAATACTACCTTTTTATTTATTGAAATCTGTGAAATTGCCTGGGCTATTTTGACACTTACCTCTTTTATGTTCAAAATCGGCTCTTCACTTCTTCTTGTTGCCTTCCCCGGCAGTTCTACACTATACATATTTACTTGCGTACATTTACTTACCCACTCTTTATAATTTGAGGCTGATCCACCGGCATGATGAAAACAAAAAACATTGATATCACTATGATTATCACATGAGAATGGAAACCATATTTTCAAATCCATTTCAGCTTTCTCCTTCCGTATTTTCTAAAACAAATATTCGCTGTCCTAGTGGGTATAGTTTATGACCCTTATCAGGTTGTATCGAAATACATCTGAAGCCCACCTCATTAAAAATTTCCAGCCATTGTGCAGTCGTTAAAAAAGTAGAGGCTGTTTCCATTCTTTTATCATTCGCGGGCTCCATCATAAATACTTGCGAAATTAACATTTGTATAGACTCACCATCTGCTTCTGTTAAAATGACTAAACCATCTTTTTTTAATAGCGATTGAAGCATCAATAATATTTCCTTTGTATTTTTTACATTGTTTAACACACCAGCGGCTAGAATTATATCCTGAGAATTACTCTCAACTAAAAACAGATCCTTTCTATCTTCTACATCTATTTTCATAAATTCGAGCCAACTGATGTGCTGCAATGTTTTCTTTGCTTCATGAATAAAATAATTTGAAATATCACTAAATAAATAGCAGTTCATGTTATTTTGTAGCTGATTGTTTAGAATACTTTCAATAACTACTGTTGTGGTTGCACCAGTTCCTGCCCCAATTTCTAAGATATTTACCTTATCTTTTATTGCAATCTGTGCCGTGACAATGCTGGCGACTTCTTTATTCAGAAAATAAGCAATCATTGTATCCTTATATAAGGATGTAGCTACATCCATCTCACCCTCTTGAAAAAGCAGCTGGACAGCAGATTGTTTACCCTTTATTAAATCTCCTAGTAGTTCAGCGTGTTTATAAAAGTAATTCATGACTTTGGCAGGCATCAATTGATTCGCCCATACTGATTTAAGCTCTTGCCACGCCATCTCTAGCTCTTCTGAAGTCAACACTGGATAATTTAAAACAAAGCCTGTATTTAGACAAAAAATATAACCATGATTCGTAAGTGCCGTTAACCATCTTTTAACTATAAATTGAAATCTATCATCGATTTGGAGAGCCTGAGAAATTTCTTCAACACGATATATCTTGTCCTTTGAAGTGAAGATATTGTTTTTTTGAAGCTCAAGTAGAATCGTTTTTAAACAAACCTCATTAAATTTTGTTACAGCCTGTTGAACACCATCCATTGTTAGCATCTCATAGCGTGCTTCCATCGATTCTTCTTTCCGAAGCTGTAATTTTATGTTTTCAATATTTAAAAATGGCTGAGGGATTCGCTCACAATCATTTGGATAACCTAAGGCACTCGTGAGTCCGCTCCATAGCTGTGCAGCTTGAATCATCTGCTGCCCCTCTTTTGTCATCTCGATCGAATGTATATCATGGGTAATCCAATTCGCTAATCTTTCAATATCCTGTAAAATAGCAGAAGGCCAAGTTTTTGTCAGAATGTCATGATAGGTAGCATTATTGTTGGACGCAAAATCCTCTATCACAGGGCTAGTGAGCGGAAGAGAAGCCTTCTGTTTCAAACCTTTTGGAACTAGCGAAATAGGAGGGATTTGCATTCTAGGTGTCCATATTACGGGTCCATTCGTATCAAAAAGAGTCAATTTTCCACTATCGAACCCTAATGTAATATGATGCATTAAGTGCATATAACTATCAGAGACAGCAACATCTACTTGATTTTGTGCTCGTATCGTTGTTGGTATATCTTTTAGCATGGCGGAAAGCAATTGAAACGGCATATTGCCAGTAATCGTATCCTTTACCTCCCAGGGCTGAATATTCCCAAGCAGTTTTGTTAAAATATGAGCTAGTGGAAATGAAACCTGGGTTGCCATATCGATATTCAAATATAAAGGCTTTTCTTGCTGTATTATCGTTTGAGCCGCTTCTATAAATTTCTTGACGAAGGGTAAATGACCGTATAAATCTCCAACCATGAACTTAACACGCTGTTGTTTGGCCATCCGGTAACAGTCTATTAAATTTTGATAATGTACAGGCTGTTCTAATATGACATGAATGCCTCTTTTCAAGAATGCTATTGCAAGCTCTGTGCCCGAACCTCCCATAACGCTTGTAGGAACAACAATGCAAGCAATATCAATGTCATGCGGTATGTCCTCTATATTCGTATATAAATTTGTCTTATATACACTGGCACACTGTTTTGACCTTTGACTGCCTTGTGCAAGAATGCCTGCTAGTTCAAAAAGCGCCGAATGTTGGATAGCCTCTAAATAAAATTGGCCAAATCTTGTGCCGCATACAAGTACACGTAACTTTTGGGTCACTACTGTATCACTCTCTCATTTATCTAGTTTTTATTAATCGAATAGATGACACGGTGGTGCCACTGCAAAAATGGCACCACTGCACATTTTGTTTAGAGCTAGTAAATATTCAAATAAAAAATACCTTCTTCTCTATGCAACATTTTATAATGTACCAATAACATGTGCTTCTTCCTTATTCTGATCATTCTTCTGTGCAACGAGATGTGCAGCCATTCCTTCAATGGTAGGATGTAAAAATAATTTCTCTAACGTTAAGGTATACCCTAGTTCACTAAGACGATTAATAAATCTAATTGCTTTAAGCGAGTCACCACCATGCTCAAAGAAGTTATCATTCACACTGCTATACGCTGTTTCCAAAATTTCTTTCCAAGCTTGAACAATAGTTTGCTCTTCTGGAGTTACTGCTTGTCTCCCCAGTTCTACAAGCTCAGTTTGGTAAGAAATTTTATAGTGTGCTAGCTGCTTGCGGTTAATTTTTCCGTTTGCTGTTATTGGGAAGGATTCATGAACGAAATAATCATCTGGACACATATATTTAGGAAGAGTATGCTTTACCTCTTCTTTAAATTGAACAAGGTCTAATCTTTGAATCTTAGAAGGTCCTTCTACCATCATGATATGTTCACCAAACCATTTAACATCATCTCGCGGCCACTCCAATAAATAGTTAAAGCCTTCATCTTTCCATAATTGTTGCCAAGTCTCGCAATGAAGTAACGGTAATTTCTCTACCTTTCTAGCATCAGCAAGTTGTTGATAGCCTTCTTCATAAAATGCCACGGTAATTAGTAATAGTGCATTATTCTTTACATTCTCAGTTAGTATAATAAGACCATCTGGCTTTAAGAGTCGCTTTAAATAGGTCATCGTATTATTTAAATGACGACTTCTATGCAGTGTATTTTCAGCAATGATTAGATCATAGGTATGAAGATCCATATCCTGATTATCAGGTGGGAGATTAACATCATATTGCTTAAATTTAATATGCTCATGAGTTGTCGCCGCCTTTTTACGATGTAGAAAATCAGATGATTCATCGGCATAGGTATATTGACCAAAGCTTCTAAAATGCTGTGCAAATTGATGACTACCCTGACCTGTTCTTGTGCCAAGCTCCAAGACATTTAGTCCTTGTTCTTCATTAGATTTTGATAATATACTTATCATATTATTCACTAAATCCTGTGTATATTGACTCCATAAATTATAGTGACCTAATTGTTCAGGTGTTAAGAATCCCTGAGAATCTACTAAATAATTCTTTGCTAGCTGCTCGCCTTTTAGAATGGCAAGTCTGGCCTCTTGAGAAGCGATTAGCTGCTCCTTTAATTGCTGGAATATCGGCTGTGTTTCACCAAGATGACAATCATTTAATTTATTATTCATATATTGTAAAGCGTCTTCTTTACTGAAATTAATGATATAACTAGCCTGTTTCATCTCTATAAAACCATATTCGACTAGATAATCTAGCCAATGCCCGATTAACGATTCATACGTATTCGCAACAGCTCCTATTATTTCTGCTTTCATCAATACTTGACCCTGATTTTTAAAGATGTTCAATACAGATAAATCTAAAAACATCATACCGACACTAAGCCACTCAATTGCTGCTGTATAATCGGAAAGTTCAGCCATATGAAGGGTTGGCTTCATGTGCTCTAATTCATTTTTTATTGTCTCAAGACTGATAGAAAGCTTCGTATCTGTTGTCATTGTTTCAACTAGATTATGCTGAATGCCCTTATGAAGCTTTAGATGGCCGATTAACTTATTATCCTGCATGATGACAGCAGCCTGCTGTACAATCGGAAGCTTGCATAAATTGGCTTCAATATCCCCTAATTCTACTCTGTGACCATTCATTTTAATTTGCTGATCTTCACGACCTAAAAATTCAATATTACCATCAGGAAGATATCTGGCTAGATCTCCCGTTTTGTAAATCCTAGCTCCTGTTATTGGATGGTATATAAAATGGGCATTCGTTCTCTCCTGATCATTACAATATCCTGTTGATAAACCGATACCACCAATATACAAATCACCTTTTACCCAAACAGGACTATCCTCATAATTGGCATTCAATACATACAACTGCTGATGTGAAAGTGATTTCCCATATGGAATGCTCTTCCATGAATCTTCTATCATTTCTACCATAAAATAGTTGGACCAAATGGAGCATTCTGTTGCTCCCCCTAGACTGACAACTTGCGTATCTTTGAAAATAGTTTTTATTTTTTTTGGAAGGGTTAATGGTATCCAATCACCACTTAATAGCACCCATCTTAAAGAATGACCCTGCTCTGCAATAGTCGTAGCTGTTTGATGGTAATTCACAAACATTTCCATAAAGGTTGGTACTGTGTTCCAGATCGTAATGTGATGTTTATGCATTACCTCTAACCAATGCTCAGGGTCCTTTTGCCTCTGCACTTCAGGTATGACCACTGCCCCACCTGCAGCGAGTAAGCCAAATGCATCGTACACTGATAAATCAAAAGTAAAATTCGATAAAGCTATACTACGGTCAGAAGATGTTACTTCAAAACGCTTGTTTATATCTAAAATGGTATTCACCACACTACGATGAGTAATTTCAACCCCCTTAGGCTTGCCTGTAGAGCCTGATGTGAAAATAATATAAGCTAAATCATCAGGTAATACTGTGCGAAGGGTTGTCATTTTCTCTGACCGAGTTTCAATAAGTGACTCAACTGTATAAATGTTTAAACTTAAATGGCTGAATCGACTATATAAAGACTGTGTAGTAATAATTGTTTGGATATGTGCTTGCTGGATAATCTGCTGTAGTCGTTCTAAAGGTGTATCCACATCTACGGGCAAATATGCTGAACCTGCTCTCATAATTCCTAGTGCTGTAACAATTTGCTGCCATCCCTTTTCCATTAATATAACGATAGTCTGAGGTGGCTCTGTACGAATAGCTGATGCTAAATTTTTTGACATTTCACCTAATTCTTTATAGGTAACTGTCTTCGTTGCATCAATAATTGCTGGATTCGCTGCAAATGTATGCCATTGTTTTTCTATTAGACTGACAAGCGTTTCTTCCGATGTTGGTATTATGGCGGCCTCATGAATGATCTCCCGTTGTTTTGCATCTGGTAGGCGAATAACAGTAGATATCTGTTGCCACGCTGTCATCCCCTGACTTAGTTGATCTAAAAGCTGTAGATACACATCAAACATTTCAGCCAATAAACCTGAAGGGAATAATTCCTCTACACCATCCCAGGATAGGATGAGCTCACCATCTTGCTCGAATACTTGATGATCCAACCAAACTTGTGGTGTTTGTGATGCTCCATAAATAATTTTTCCTAAATAAGAAATATCCTCTAAATGATCCTTATTCACGCCAATGCCACTAGTAAAGACGATCGGCATCACAATATTGTTAAAATGGTTCTTGTCCTTTCGCAGCATTCGCTCGACTTCCACACCACTCACAAGCGTATGTTCAAGATCCTGCAATAATTGCTTTTGCACATCCTGACAGCGCATAATGAAATTACTATTGTGACGATGATCTATTTCAATCAATACTAAAGAAGTAAAATCTCCTACTAACTTATGAACATCTTCGTGTAAAGGTAGACGGTTAAAATGCGTTAAATTTAATGTAAAATGCTGATGACGGCTATATCTGCCTAATACCTCTGCATAGGCTGCCATAATAATTGTAGAAGGCGTCAAATGAAGTTGATGAGCCATTTGTTTCATAGCACCCCATTTATCCTTCGTTAAAATTGCCTGATAGCGTGTAAATCTTTGTTCTTTGATTTCATTTGGCTGCTTCGCTAGCGGTAGCTCTGGGGCAGGCGGTAGCTTTTGAACACGGTCTTCCCAATAATTCATATCATTTTTATACTGAGTGGAATTTTTTAAATCCGCCAGTGCAATAGCATAATCTCTAAAGCTGATATTGATGGTAGGTAAATTTTGAGTCGGCGTATAAGATAATTTATACCACTCATCAAATAGCAGAAAAATGCTATAGCCATCAAATACGGTATTGTCAAAGCTAACATGTAATCGTGTTGTCTGATCTGGACTTAAGCTTGCCTCAATATCAAATAATGGCCATTTGCTAACATCAAACCTACGCTGGGACATTTGACTTCTAGTTGCTTGTACTCCATTAGTAAAAGCTAAATGATCCTCATTCCTGTAATCATTAATGTGAATTTTATAAGCTGATACATCCTTCAAAATTTGCTGAGACAATCCATTATTCAATACAACCACTCGCATGACATCATGACGCTGAATTAATTGATTCCAAGCCGCATTTACTGCCTCCATATCCAGTTCGCCACATTCAAGCTCAAAATAACAATGAGCTGACACATCACTTAAGTCATATACACTATTTCTTCCGAGCCAATAGGATTGTTGAATATCCGTTAATGGGAATGGCTCATATAGATGGGTTGTATCACTTTCTATATTTGCAAAAGATGTAGCCATTTTTCCCTCTGTTTCAGCCATTGTTTGCTCAGCAATATAATGAGTAAAATCACTAAACTTTGGATATTTAAAAATTGCCTCTAAGGAAGTGGGTACATTCAATTTTTTCTGTAATTGACTATTAAGTTGTGTGGCAATTAATGAATCTCCACCAAGTTGATAGAAATTATCGTCTAGGGAAATATGCGATTTCTCTAATACCTCTTTCCAAACATTTGCAATTTTTTGCTCCATAGTCGTCATTGAACGTGTTGGTTCTGCCTGCTCCCGAGCCTCTATATCAATGCTGGCAAGTAATAGCTTACGATTTAGTTTCCCATTATTCGTTAAAGGCATTTTGCGAAGTAAGGTTATATGTCTAGGAATCATATAATCTGGCAATTGCTCTCTAGCATAGTCCTCTAGCTTTCTCTGATTCATTTGTTTTTTCACAGGAGATGACTGAGCAATAAAAATATGGTGCGCATATAGGTGTGGATGATTCACCACATTTACATTTGAAAAACCAGCTTTTTTAAAGACCTCTAGCCATTGAGTATCCGCTAATAATGGCTGACAAATTTCTTTTCTTTCATCTTCAAATTGTGTAAATCCTTGTTCCTCAAAGCCTGTTGTAATGAGCTGCAGACTACTATTCATCGTGTTTTCAGTAGTGATCATCAAGCCATCCACATCTAAAAGCTGCTCAATAAAAGGCATCGTTTCTAGTAAATTTTTTATTCTGTGTAGTGAATTATTGGCAATTATCAGGTCATATTTATGGCATGTATAGCCTTGTAAAATAGGGTCAATTTCTATATCTAAAGTAGCAAATTCTATCTGGTCTGAAAGAATGGAATCGAATTTATCTTTAAAATACATAGAAGCATCCGTGATTGTATAATGATAATCAACACCTGCCAATTGCTGAATGATAGCTTCTGTAAATGTGCTACTTCTCGCTCCAAGCTCTAAAATGTGTATTGGCTTTTTCTTAGCTGTACTAATCCTATTAATAATGGTTGCTACTAGACGATGACTTTCTATAGCCCCTGGTTCTTCACATATCACCTCCATCGGTGATAATGCATTTTCAGAAAATAATAAAGAAGCTGGTGATATTTTTCCTGTTAGTAGTGCTTGCCCATTCTCAATAAAGGAAGTACTGAATTTCATCATATTCGGGTAATGTGCGAGAGGAGGTAGCTGACAGGTTGCTAAATCCATCTTATTTGTATAGGTGATATGATCTATAGTCGCTACTACATGTAGCTGATGTAGTAAACTAAACCATTGGAAAATAAGCTCATAATATCTCGTATCTACCTGCTTTTCTTCTATTAGTTGTTTAATATTGTAGCTTTCTCCTTTATTCATAGGAAAGTCCATTTGCTGTAGAATCGATGTTATCCCATAGCAAGTTAATTGATCGATTTCTTGCATAAATTTCTGCATTGCTTCTGAATAATCAAAGTCACTAGCGTCTGAATTTTGAGAAACTAATTCTAACACGCTTCTAATAAGTCTAGGAATGTTGGAAGATGTCGTCTGAAAATCAAAAAGATCACCAACATCCTCAGCTGTGATAAAAGCATGAAGTTGATTTCCGTTTTTTTGTTTAGTGGCGAGAACTACCGCATCTTTAATACACGATTTATTTTTCAGGCTTCTTTCAATCTCACCTAATTCAATCCGATGTCGGTTAACCTTGACCTGTTCATCTTTTCGACCTAAAAATAATAAAACGCCATCATCTACATACTTGCCATAATCCCCTGTTCGATACCATCTTTGTCCATCAATAGAGATAAACTGGTTATTCGTTTGCTGGCTATTTCCCTTATAGCCCTCAGCAATACTGTTACCGCCAATCCATAGTTCACCTGCAACTTGGTTTGGACAATCCTCGCCTCTTTCATTGACGACACGATACTGCTGATTTGGTAACGGGAACCCATATGGAATACTCGGATATTTATGAACAGTATCATCCGTTACTTTAAAATAATTAGACCATATCCCACCTTCAGTGGCTCCACCCATGGCTATCAAGGTACCATGAGGCGTTTTTAATGGTATCTGCTGTACTAAATCTGGTTTAATCCAATCTCCAGATAAATAAATATGCCTAATTGATGGGAGGCTTTTCTCCTCATGCTCTAGCTCTGCACATAACATCTCAAATAAAATAGGTACAGAATTCCATAATGTAACACCAAATTCTTTAATGTAGTGTACCCATTTATCTGCACGTCGCACTTCCTCTTCACTTAGTAATATGAGCTTGCCACCAACAGCCAACAAGCCAAACATATCATAGACTGATAAATCAAATTCAGTTGCAGATACAGCTAATACACAATCTTCACCATTGATTTGATTAAGCTGATTGACAGCATAAATGGTATTCCATGCAGCTTCATGCGTCATCTCTACACCTTTTGGCACACCCGTTGAGCCAGAGGTGAAAATAATGTAAGCAAGAGAGGCTGCATCATAGATGATTTCAGAACATTGCTCGCATCGTTCTGCATCTTCAACAGATAAATACGAAACGCCACTGTCATCATCTAGGTGAGGTTGGTCTGTTACAATAAACCGGATATCCGCTGCTTCATAAATTTTTCTTCTTCGAGACAATGGCTGCTTTAGACCAATTGGTACATACACTCCTCCTGCGGCTAAAATCCCTAAAATTGTCGCAATCTGAGAAATGCCTCGTTCCATTAATAGTCCAATTGCCTCCCCTTTTCGGATACCGTTTAGGTGTAAATATTGAGCAATGCGTCGTGCCTTTTCCTGTAAAGCACCATAAGTGATGGATGTCTGTAGCGCAGGAAATATCAATGCTTGCTCATTAGGGATTTGTTGAGCTTGTGTAAAAAATGGCGCATGTAGGCAAGTTGGCACTACTGTCATTTCCGACTGAACATTTTTTCTAATCGCTAATTGCTCTGTTATCGGAATATGGAGTGGCATCGACCAATCATCCCTATTAGCAACACTATCCACTGTTTGTTTAAAGCTTGTAAACATTTCATCAAGGACCTGTGGCTTAAATACATCATCAATACTATCCCAAATTAACAGTAAGCCACCATCCTGCTCAAACACTTGGAAATCCAACCAAACCTGTGGTGTTTGGGAAATCATATAATGGATATCGCCAAATACTGATTTAAACTCTTCATTCAATAAAGGCGATCCGATATTACAGGAAAAAACAACAGGGGCAATTTGTTGTTCACTGTTATGCAGACGCACATAATCCCTTTGCACATCCACACCAGAGTAGGCTGTATATTTCATATCTGTATGAAATTGGTTTTGAATGGTTTGCATATCCTGTAAAAATGTTCGTTGTTCCTGTAAATCAACCTCCACTAAAAGAATTGTTGTAAAATCAGCCACCACTTCTTCAATCGTATGATTTGTTGTTGATTGCCGATTAAATAATGGGAGATTGATCAGAAAATGATTATTTTCGCTCCATTTATTAAGAATTAGACTATAGATGGTTAGTAGCGTCATAGCAGGAGTGACACCTGATCTTGCTGATGTATATTTTAGTTTTTCCCATAGCTCCGCTCGTAAAAAATAAGAGCGTCGATAAAATGTTGCATCTATTTCAGACTTATTCGAGACTGGTAATTGAGGCTTTGTGGGTAGCGTTTCAAGCCTGTTTGTCCAATAGGCCATTGCCTCTTGTCTCTCCTGTTGATTTTCTTCGTTTTTTTCCGCCAAATATGTAGCAAAATTCCATTCGAGAGGCGCTTGGGGCTCCGCATTGCGATTATACAATGCAGCTAAATCCCTTAATAGTATTTGATAGCTTTGGACATCTGCTACTAATAGGTCTATATCGAAAAACATACGGCCTTTATTTTCTGGTAATAAAGTGATTTGTAATTCAGCCACTTGCCCCTCGTCAATCTTTAGTAGTCTATGAGAAGTTTGCGTTCGTATTTCCTCTAAATGGTGTTTGATTTGCTGCTCATCCGCCATTCGATAATCATGAACGATTAAGGGCTTTACCTGTGTTTGCTTAACAATAAATTGTTGCCCATCTGCTGTAAAACAGGATCTCAGCATTGGATGATGCTCCTGTAGCCTCTTCCAAGAAGCTGCTAATCTGTCTGTATCAATCTGTTCCACATTAATTTCTAAATAGCCATGACAGCCTACATTGCCTAGATACTGTCCATCGTATCTACCAACCCAATAGGCATGCTGAACTTCGGTTAACGGGAAGGGCTTATACATATCCACATACTTTTGGTTCTGCATATGAGGTAACTGTTCCTCAGAAATTGCCTCCTCTAACAATAATCGTTGCCAATCCTTTAAATAGGGGTTTTTTACCAACTGCTCAAAAGTCAATCGATAACCAAGTTTTTTACTTACGTTAATAAGCTTCATCATTTCAATAGATGAAAGGCCCATATGTAGTAGGTTTGCATCGTCCGTTATTTGCTCACCAGGATTCAACATATTGCATACTTCATCTCTAAATGCTTGCCATTTTAATAAAACCTCTGTCTCCATTGAAATTCCTCCTAAGCTAGATATTGTGCGACTAATTTTTTCTTATCGGATTTACCTACATTAATATAAGGAATAGACTCTACATATACTAATTGATCAGGAAGTTTAGTATTTGCTACACCGTTCTCTATCATAAATTGGCAAAGCTCCGTTAACGAAAGCTCCTTATCTTTTTTTACAACAAATGCACAGATTCGTTCCCCTAATTCCTGATCAGCAACACCTACAACGGAAGCATCCACGATATCATCATGCTCAAGAAGATAGCTTTCAATTTCACTCGGGATTACGTTTTCCCCAGCTCGATTAATCTGCTCCTTCACTCTTCCAAGAATTTGAATATTCCCCTCCTCTGTTATACGTGCTTTATCTCCTGTTTTAAAAAAACCATCTGACGTAAAGCTTAACTGATTTATTTCTGGTAACTTATAATAACCAAAGAAAGTGTAGGGGCCTTTTTGAATCAGCTCCCCTGCTTCCCCCTGGACAACCTCAGTGCCGTTCTCATCAACAATTTTAAATTCATCCCCTTTTGAGATCGGCTTACCTTGACATGAAATAATCGTGTCAATATCATCATCTGGTGAAGTGAAGCAAGTAATGCCTTCTCCTAGACCATAACCCTGAATTAGCTGACATTGAAATTGTGTCATCAATTGGAGAGCCAATTGCTTCTCTAGCTTAGCAGCTCCTAATAAAATATAGTCAAGGGAAGATACATCAGCATGCTCCTCCAAAGCGAGAGACTCTACCCATAAATTTGCTATAACAGGTACGATAGAGGTAAAGGTAACTCGCTCTTTTTCAATCCATTCTAGTGCTTCATCAAATGTACTCGTTGAGCTTAATACAACCTTACCACCTTTACTTAAAGTCCCTAGAACTCCTGGTGAACAAAGCGGATAATCATGTGCAATGGATAGTACCGCAAGATAAGTACTATTTTCTGTCACCTGACAACGGTCTGCTGCTGCTTTTGCATTACATAAGTAAGCAGTATGTAATTTGGGAATGACCTTTGGCGTTCCTGTAGTACCTCCTGATAGTAAAAATAAAGCAATGTCTTGATAAGAGGATTGATGCTCCATGAGGTCATCCTTCTGTGCAGAGAACTGGTTTTCTAAATCTCCCAATGAAATACATATACCGTTCGGTTCATCTGTAATGATTAAGGAAATACTTGGCTGTTTCATTGCTACCTTTTTAGCCATAGATTGATAGTCATAGCCATGGAATGTGGATGGTATAATGATTGCCACAGGCTCTGTTAGGTTAGCAATATTGGTAATATCTTTTTCTCGGTGTGTCGGCAATAATAATATAGGTCTTGCCCCTATAATAAATAGTGCAAAACAAGCCTTTACAAAGAATATATTATTTGGTAATTGTAGAAGTACATTGTCCCCCCTCTTAATACCTTTTGCTAGTAATCCCTGTCCTAAGAAGTTAGCTGATTGATACAGCTCCTCATAAGTTAATGATCCTGTTTGATCAACAAGGGCTACCTTATTCTTGTAAAGAGTTGCCCAATTTTTTAAGGCATCTGCAAGTGACAATGGTTCCAAATAGCCCTCTTTCTCATAATGCACCAAAAATTTCGTAATCTTTTCCTCTATCTGTATGCTGTTCATCCTTTTTAACCTCCAGTATGACAATATCTGAATCCGTAAAATGTTTCCTAGCAATATATAAGTTGACCGGTTGGAGCAGTTGCTCGAACTCACTTTCAGTTCTTTCCTGGCCATTACACAATGTCCAAATATGCATATCCCCTAAAAAAGCGGGAAGTGCTTGTCTTGACACTTTTTCAGGAAGTATTTTTTCAATAATCAACAATACATTATCGTTAGCCATTACCGCTGCAATATTGCTGAGTATGACTGTAGCCTGACGATCGTCCCAATCATGGAGAATTCTTGATAAGACATACATATCCGCCTTATGCTCAAGAGGTAAAAAGAAATCTCCTTCGATGAATTGGCATCTCTTCTGTAGGCAGGATATACGAATCGTTTCCTCTGCTTCTGCTTTGATATAGTCTTTATCAAGGATGATCCCCTCCGCTAATGGAAATCCCTGTAAAAGCTGTGTTATTACATCACCAGCACCACCTCCTATATCAATAATTCTCTTAATATCAGCCACTTTTCTTGTCTGAAATAATAGCTCTAAATTTAGCTGTGAACTTGATTGACGCATCATGTCATTAAATGTACCTAAGCGATTTTGGCTCATTTCATTGATTTCAAAAAACGCCTCTCCCTCCATCAATTCAATAGGAGAAATATTATTTTTTAATCCTTCATAAAAATAGCCCCATGCTTTCATGCATATACGTCCGTTAAATAAAATCATTGCAGTCATGGAATCTTCACTATCATTTGATAATTTTTCACCTAGAGATGTTAACGAGTATTGATCATTTTCTTGATAGACGAAATCCATTGCTATCAGAACCTTCATAAATCGCTCTAATAATAAAGGAGAAAGATGAAGCTCTGTGGCCAATTGTTGATTTGTCATGCTTTTGGAAAACAAAGCATTAAAAATGCCAAGTTCAACCGCGCTATATACGATATATGAGTGAGAATAGCCCTGTATCATGTTAATGATTTTCATTTTTTCTACATCCACATTACTTCTCCCCTATAATTGAAATACATTCCATTTTTAGGAGTTGCTGCATCAACTCTTCCACATCAACTATTGATTGCGCAAAGTAACACCCTTTTTTATTTGTACCATTCCTTTCTTGCATTTGCATCGCCACACAAGCAGCTACAACTCCAGAGCCATAGTTCCAATTCACATTACTTTGTAAGTAACTTGTTTGTGTTTTACCATTTTCTTCTGTTTCAACATATATAATAAAACCCTCATGTTTATCTTGAGTATGGTAGGTCTCAATTAAACGATAAGCAGAGGCGCGCTTTTCCTCCTCAGTTTTATATAGCTGCATAGCCTTTATCATAATAAAATCACTCAGTATTTTAGATGTAGCGAAGGTATTATAAAAATAGGCATTGGCAGCTCTATATTCTTTTATACAGGCTATAAACTCTTCGTTCATCAAGGGGAGTGTGTATACTTGATGAAATGGAGCAGGTAAAAGCATTTGGCTCCCTATTCCTGAAGTTAATTTCTTTATATCCCCATTCCTGTAATAGGACATTCCATAGCCCTCCTCTTTTTCTAGGCTGGAGATAATATCATAGGCTCCTGTTTCAGAAAAGCTACCTTTACCAGCAAAATAGCAGCTAATACGTTCGACCCATTTTTGGCGTAATAAATATGCTACAAACATTTCTGTCAAGCCAGGATAGACACCGCCAGATATGGCACATGTTATAGGATTATTGTGTTTTGCAAGAGCATCCTCTATTGCCAATTTCATTGCTTTATCACCAGATACATCAATATAGGTAGTATTCGTTACTAGACAAGCTTCAGCAACTCGTGCAAGTATGAGGGAAGAGGGTCCAGCCGTATTTATAACCAAGTAGCAATTCTCACAGAAGGCTTGAATACTAGCTTCATTAAAGACATCTACTGCTTGGTATTTCATGGTCTCGGACTCTTCCCCAAACTGTTCCATAAGCTTTGCTATCTTCCGACCTCCTAGTAATAATGAAGCTGAATAATTGTTCAATAAAGTTTTAACAGCTCCCACACCAACCTGACCTGTTGCGCCAATGATTCCTAAGTATTTTTTATTCATATTGACTGATACTCCCCACTTGAATTGGTGCTAGCAGGATGTCAGCCACACGAGATGCATTGTCATCATCTTCAATACATGTAATGTGATTGCCAGCAATCGCTATTTCCTCAAAATGACCAATGCACAGGTCTTTCCAAAACTTTAATGTGTCCTGCCTATCAGTAAAAATAAAATCCATATCCTCTTCTGCCACTAAATAGCGAATATCGCCGAAGTATGCCATTGGTCGCACATTGGATCCTTTAAAGCTGTGTAAATAAATGTTATAGTATCCCTCTAGCATCTCATCTGGAATGATTTCAGCCGTTTTTTTCTCTATAGCAGCTCGATAATCCTGAAAGCGCTGTTTTCTGCTTCGTTGTGATAAATTCTTGATAAAGCGGTAAATTTCTTTAAACTCTTCTACATGTTTAAGCTCTTCAAGACTTGATGCGCTTAAACTCTTATTATGTTGATAGAAAATATGCATAATAGCTTCCATCAAATGTTGATTGGATGCACCTTTATAAACATCCTCAACAGTAATATAGAAATTCGTAATAAAGATTAATTCTAGTGCTATAGAATCCTCGATATCATATAAAACCGGCGCACTATCAATTAACGTAAAATCAATTATTTCCACACCTCTTTCCATCAGTCTTCTAGCCATTTCAAGAGCAATCAACCCACCCATGCAATAGCCAATTAATTGAACTTGCTTCACTTGTTTTGCCATAATTTGTTGTACATAATCATCTGCTAAATGATCAATTAACATGGCACTATCTAGGGCTAAATACTGGTCAATATCTTGAATAGAAATACTGATCACTGTTCCTAAATCTTGTTTTGCTAAATGCTTGTTTAAATATTTAAAGGCGTTCATTGTGCCTAATCCTGCATGAACGACAATTCGGTATGGTTCACCATGAGAGGAGGATTCCTTCTTTAATAAACCTATTGCTTGGGTATGATTTCGTTTATTTATAAGTTGATTTTCCTGCGTCTCTGTCACCGTATGTTGCATTATTTTTTGTGCAAGTAATTTAATAACTGGCTCATTTAACAATTGACGAAGAATAAAGTCAAAAGTAATTTTCTGATATTGATTTTCATTCTCAATTGACTTTTTTATTTTCCCCGCTAATTGTGATAAGGATAAGGAATCTGCTCCATAGTCATATAAATTTTTATCCACCTGAATATGTTCGATCTGAAGAATATCTTGTGCAAAATGGAGTAGTGTTCCCTCTAATTGAGTGATTACTTCTGCCTGTTGTAGGTTCTCTTCAGCTTGAACCTCCTGTACTAGCTGCTGCACCTGTTTCTTGATCAATTGGCGATCTAATTTATCATTTGCATTTAGTGTAAGCTTCGATAAAATAAATAATTTGACGGGAACCATATAAGACGGTAATAGCTGTTCAAGATAATCAATGAAATCATTACATAGTACATTGTTTGGAGCATACTCTGCTAGTTGAACGACAGCATAAAGATGCTTATTATCTAGTACGACTGCACAGGAAGCGTCTACTTGCTCATGTTTATTTAATAATGATTCAATTTCCCCTAGGTTAATAAGATTTCCACGTAACTTCACTTGATTATCAAGACGTCCGATAAATTCAATTTCTCCATTGTCCAAATATCTTCCATAGTCACCAGTTCTATAGAGCCGCTGCTGTTTAATCGTTGTAATAAATCGTTCATTTGTCATTTCAGTATTCTGATAGTAGCCTTGTGCAAGACTATCTCCCGCAATATACAGCTCTCCACGAACCCAATTCGGGCAGTCCTCATTATGTTCATCTAAAATATAAAAGCATTGGTTCGCTAACGGGTAGCCATAAGGTATAGACTCTCTCTCAAAGTCTTCTTCACTGCAAATATGATAATTGGACCAAATACCCGCTTCTGTAGCACCGCCTAGGGCAATTATGGTACTCTTTGGAAATGCAGTTGCACATTGCTTAACCATTTTTGGTGGTACCCAATCTCCTGATAACAGTATCGTTTTCATGGCATCTATTACGAATTGCTCCGTTTCATCAACAGCTAGTAGCATTTTCATTAATGCTGGCACTGTATTCCATAACGTTATCTTTTTAGTTTGCAGACATGATAACCAATAGTTTGCATCATACAAATGACCTTGTTCTGGATAGACAATCGTACCACCAGCAGTAAGCAAACCAAAGATATCATAAACTGATAGATCAAAGTTAAGCTTAGATAGGGCAAGAACACGATCATGGCTAGTAATATTAAATCGCCTATTAATATCTATAATCGTATTCATGGCTGCAGCATGAGACATGGCAACACCCTTTGGCTCTCCTGTTGAACCAGATGTAAAAATAATGTAGGCTAGTTCATCGGGATAACCCTTATAAACGTCATAGGAAATGCTTTCTCTTTGTTCTAGTAAATGAGCGGCAATGCATTGTACCTCTAGGCTTTCATAGATTGGCTGATGTTCATCCACAAGGATAGCCTTTACTTGACTTTGATCGATTATTTTCTTGATTCGACTAATCGGCTGAGCCTTATCTATCGGCACATAGACTGCTCCTAGCGATAGAATAGCCAGCACACTTGTCACTTGATAAATGGATTTTTCAGAAATGATGGCCACCTTATCCCCTTGTTTTAGCTGATGTTTTTGAAGTAGATTACCTACTGTAAACACACTATCTCTTAGTTCAGCATAAGAGTATTCCTGCTCCCCCTCGATGACTGCGATTTGTGTAGGCTGCTGACTTGCTTGTTCGAAAAAGCCTTGATGTAACAAACATTTTGCTTGGTTCAAATAGGTATTATTGACACTAGCTCTTTGTCTTGTTTGTTCATTTGGCAAGTTTACCAAAGCTGCTGATTCCCAGGCTTGATCTTCATGGACTAATTTTAATAAGGCGATTTCGAATGCGGAAAACATATCAGCTATTACGTTGGCTGGAAATATACCCTTCCTCACGTCCCAGTTCACACGCAAGCCATTGTCATCATCCATGACCTGACAATCAATAAATACTTGTGGTGTTTGACTAATACCATACTCATTCATTTTTCCGATTAATCCATTGGAATCGATAAGATTAATAGCACTGGTGAAGACAAAAGGCATTAAAGCATATGCTTGTCCTTTTTGTCTTGTTATTTCTCTCAGTACCTCTACACCCGAAAAGCTGCTATGGTCTAAATCTCGAAACATTTGCTGTTGAATCTGACGAACATGATCTATAAAAGCCATTTCAGCTCTTCTACAATCAACCTCTGTTAAATTAATAGATGTGAAATCGCCAACAATTCGGTGAACATTTGGGTGGACAGGTAATCTATTTAAAAGAATTAAATTGATGGTAAAATGCTTGTTTATGCTCCATTTCGCCAGACATTGGCTATATAAAGCGAGCAAAACACTAGTAGCGGTTTTACCTTTATTGGAAATGGAAGATTTAAATTTATCCCAAGCGGCTTTATCTAATTGAATAAAATAGCGTTCAAAGCATTTTTCATCCTGTACTAATGACAATTTAGGTAATGTCGGTGAAGGCGGAAGCGTTTGAATTCGGTTATACCAATAGTCTTTATCCTCTTGATAGTTCTTCTGGTACCTCATCTTCTCCTCTATCTTTACATACTCTTTAAAGGTGAAATCAATTGCTGGTAATATAACATCCTCATGAAAATAAAGCTCTTCAAATTCTTTTAATAAAATCCAAATACTTGCCCAATCCACAATTAAAAAATCAAAGGAAATATGCATAGTCGTGCCATGTAATCGTTGACTCAATGAAATATCAAAAAGCGGCCAGCTTTCAGGTGTATAGATTTTATGGCCCAAATGTTGCCTAATTTCCTGTAGTCGCTCCTTATCTTCGGCACCATTCCTCATTAAATCTTCAAATGCAATTTCAATGTTCGGTATGTCATCCATGACACTTTGATAGCCATTCCGATGAATGGTCGTTCGTAGCATTTCATGCCGCTCTATTAACGTCGTCCATACTTGTTTAACCTTCTCACAATCTAGTTGGTTATATTCAAGCTCCATGTAAATATGGCTGGAAACACCACCATATTCAAAGCTGTTCATGCTGCCCAGTAGATAAGCAGATTGAATAGGGGTTAATGGGAATGTGTTAGCTTGCGCTTCTTGCTCCAAAGCAGTAATTAACGCCTCTTTATTCATTTTTAGAAATCCCATCACTTCTTCAGTCATCTGATTCTTACCTGCTTTAAAATGAAGCTTTCCCTGATTCGTCCATAACTCAATTCCCTGTGCCTTTAACTGGATTATTTCTTTTTTTACTTGCATCCTATTTTCACTCCTCACCTTTTTTGTAACTATGTACCCTCAGTGTATTAAATTTGCTCCATGTAGTAATTTAGTATCAACTTTGTCTGTCAGTCCTTCAATGGTAATACCATCTATGTTAAATTTTTTAGATTCCTTAATTGTTAGCATTGCCTTATCAACTAGCAGGGTATTTAATATTTCTGCCATTTCATCTGGACAACTAATCGTCAAGGAATGAATATATTGAGAGCCGTTTGAATGCTCAATCTGCTTTGGCCTCTGAGGTGTATTATAGGCTGATACAACAAAAGGTAAATCGCAAGGGGACAGCGAAAAGAAGCCATAGGTAACAATTTCTCCTGTCGGTTTCTTTCGTCGTCCATTTAACACCTTTGATGTACTAATACCTAAATGATTGAGTTCATTTCTCACTAAATGTAAATTTTCTTGCTTTGCAATATCCTCTTCATAGCCTTCTAATGCAAAATCTATAAGCCCTTCACGCTGAATCATCCATTTCACCCAGCGCTCTCTCATCGATCTACCATAGAGAATCCCTAATGGAAATTGTATCGGAGACATAAATCGCTTCATTTCAAATAGTTCGATAAATGGCCCTTGATTGAACCAGATAAATGCATTTAGGGAGTTTTTAGGGTCTCTTCCCCATTCAACCTGAAATCCAGCTTTTTCATAATCATGGACAGCCTTTTTAATATCATGTACCCTGCACTGAATATGACTAATTTTTAACACATAAATTCAACACCTTATAAGTTATTTCAAATCCTTGAAAGTTCAGTCCACTTAATTGATAATGATTATCATTATCGACCACTAACATAGATTCTAAAATATTGTAAAAATAAATACAATAGTCTTTATTGGTTATTTTTGAAAAAATATTTTACCTAAAATAACAATTGACAATGATTCTCATTTTCAAATATACTCGACATGAGTATAACCCTAAATATTCCAAAAAAAAAGGAAATAACCTGTGATGATTATTTCTTCATTTCGAAAGGAGCTATTCACATGATAAAAAATCTCGCATTACGCACAGAAGACTTTATGACTGTAGGCATTTATACAAGCATCTATTTTGCCCTATTATTTACCATCTCGCTATTAGGGTATATCCCCATTTTCAATGCTATCTTACCAGCTCTAATTGGTATTTTTGGAGGTGTTCCCTTTATTTTATTTTTAGCAAAAACTGAGAAATTCGGCATGATTACGATGAGTGGTATTATTTGTGGATTAATCATGATGTTAATGGGCGGTAATGGCTTTTATCCTCTTCTAACAGGTCTAATTTGCGGCTTCATAGCAGACATACTTTTTATAAAGCTAAAATCAAGTACATTTTCCATGATATTATCCTTTGCTGTGTTTAGTTTATGGACAATTGGTTTATATCTCCCTATTTATCTTCATCGAACTGCTTATTTTTCTAATATTACTGTTCAATATGGTGCTGAATACGCCAATAAATTAAACAGCTATATTCCTGATTGGACACTATTTCTATTCATTGTCATGACATTTGCTACAAGTCTAATAGGAGGCTTGATTGGTACTAAATTATTAACAAAGCACTTCAAGAAATCGGGGATTGTTTAATGAAACAATGGATACAAATAGATCCACGTACTAAGCTGCTGTTGACAGTTACAATAAATATCATTACTGTAAGTGCTCCACAAAATGGCTGGTTTCTGTACATATTACCGATTCTATGGGGAATTCCGGCTATTTTGCTATTGCTATATCAGAAATACAAAATAGCCTTCTATTATTTGATTTTACTAGTATCCGTTACAACTTTTCAGTACACGGTAGCCCCTTATATACACGGTGTATTGTTCTTTCTGTCATTAGGGATTTTCTCCATTTCCCTAAGGCTACTTCCAGGTATTATGATGGGCTATTTTCTTCTATCTACAACATCTATCAGTGAACTTGTTGCAGCTTTGGAAAAACTACATATGCCAAGGGGATTCATTATTTCACTCTCAGTTATGTTCCGTTTTTTCCCAACACTAAGTTATGAATATATTTATATACAACAAGCTATGGCATTCCGAGGCTTAACAGGATTTTCAATGCTACTGCACCCAGTAAAAGCTATGGAGTATCGTCTTATTCCACTTATGGTATCAGCCTCAAAGATTGGTAATGAATTAACAATGGCATCCTTAACTCGCGGTTTATCTGCTCCTAACAAAAGAACAAATGTCAGTCAGCTTCAATTTTATCTGCAGGATTTTCTATTAATCACCACTTGTATTGTCGTTTGGCTTATTTTTATTTGGGAGGTGTTTTTATGATTCAGCTTCAAAATGTTTCCTTTCAATATCAATATCAATCGAAAAAAGCGCTAAACGCTATTGATCTAGAGATTTCAGCTGGAGAGGTTATTGTGCTCTGTGGAAAGTCGGGCTGTGGAAAAACTACGATTACTCGATTATTAAATGGCCTTATCCCCTATTACATTAATGGCGAATTACAAGGGACTATTCGGGTAGCCAATCAAGATATTCAAGCAATGGAAATTCACGAAATTTCAAAGCTTACAGGCTCGGTTTTTCAAAATCCTAAAACCCAATTTTACAATATCGATACTGACAGTGAGCTAGTTTTTACAGTAGAAAACTTTGGCTTGCCCTCTGATGAAATACTAAATAGAAAAGCTATGATGGTAGAACAGTTTGAACTACAGCCACTTTTACAAAGAAATTTATTCCATCTTTCAGGTGGAGAAAAACAACGAATAGCCTGTGCATCAGTTGCCATACATAATCCTCCCATCATTATTCTAGATGAACCAACCGCAAATTTAGATAATGAGGCAACAGCTCAGCTTGGGGAAATGATTGCTTTTTGGAAAAGTCAGGGGAAAACGATCGTTATTTCTGAACATCGACTTCATTACTTACAGAATCTTGCTGATCGATTTGTTTATTTGGAGGACGGGGAAATTAAGCATATTTTTACCCAGAAGGAGATGCTCACTATGTCAAATGAAGCACTTTATCAATTAGGGCTTCGAGCGATTCATCTTGAGGAATTGATGCCTCAACATGATCGTTTGTTGGATCAAGGAGCACGTTTTAAATTGGAGACACTCTCTTATTTCAATCATGATTTTCAGCTAAAAATTGAAGGGTTTGTCCTTCCATTCCCTGCTATCATGGCTATTACTGGTCACAATGGTGCTGGGAAATCGACATTCGCTAAATCCCTGACAGGTCTCAACCGAAAAGCCTCCCCTACCTTTCACATCAATAATGTGAAATTTAGAAAAAAGCAATGCCTTCAGGCTAGTAGCATGGTTATGCAGGACGTACATCACCAGCTTTTTACAGAAAGCGTGCTAGCAGAAATCTTACTCTCTATGCCAGAGCCAAATGAAGAGCTAGCATTAGATCTACTGGCTTTACTGGGTGCCTCTGAATTAAAAGACGCACATCCACTGGCTTTATCAGGTGGGGAGAAACAGCGTGTAGCCATTCTTTCTGCAATTGCCGCAGATAAACAAGTGATGATTATGGATGAACCAACGAGCGGACTTGATTATCATCATATGAGAAAATTTGCAAATTGCATGAATATTTTGCGTAACCAAAATAAGCTTGTGTTCATTATCACACATGATCCTGAGATGATTGCACTTTGCTGTGACGGAACCATTGAATTATCGCAGGGCATGATGAAGGACATTACATTATTTAACAAACAAAGGGTGTGAAATGGTGGAACAGATTGAAAAAAAAGAACATTGGATAAAGTCTATCCTCCAATTTACAGGGAGCTCTAAAGTACCGCTAGCCTTATCCGTCCTCTTAGCCATTATGAGTGTCATAGGGGGACTAGTTCCATATGTGGCTGTTTATCAAATACTACTGCTTTTAATTGAAGGAACCCAAACAATGCAGCGTCTTCTTTTTTGGATTGCTATAGCAGCAGCTGGGTACATTGCTTTAACAGTATTTCATGCAATTTCTAGTTATTTCTCTCACCGTGCTGCCTATCATATTTTGGAGGAAATTCGTCTGCAACTAGCTGAACGATTAATAAGAGCACCTCTAGGTCATGTTTTAAATCAACCAGTTGGTACGATTAAAAATGTCCTCATTGATCGCGTGGAAACTTTAGAATTGCCATTAGCACATATTATTCCAGAAGGTATCTCCAATCTCTTTCTTCCTATAGGTGTTTTTATCTATATGCTGACGATTGACTATCGACTAGCTCTTGCCTCTCTTATTACAGTTCCAGTTGCACTGATTGTGTATGCCTTTATGATGAGAAATTTCAACACCCAGTATCAACACTATATGGAGGCAAGCAATCATGTAAATAGTGTTATCGTAGAATATGTGGAGGGTATTGAGGTCATTAAAACCTTTAATCAAACAAATGCTTCCTATGAAAAATTCACAAATGCTATTACAGATTTTAAAAATTATACAATGCAATGGTTTCGTGGCACATGGCCATGGATGACATTAGGCAATGCTATTTTACCATCTACCCTTGTCGGTACTCTGCCCATCGGTTTATGGCTATATTATCAGGGTGCTATTAATCCTGCACAATTAATTATTTGCCTTATTTTATCCATGGGGCTTATTTATCCACTTATGAAATTTACTGTTTTTGTCAATGATTTCAAGGCGATTGAATATGCCATTGCTGATACAAAAGCATACTTAAATTTGGAATCACTTCCTATTACAGAAGAAATAATAGCTTTGGAGCATTATGATATTGTCTTAAATGATATTTCGTTTAGCTACAATGATGAGCAGAATGTACTTCACCAACTTTCTTTAACCATTCCTGAAAAAAGCTATACAGCACTTGTTGGCCCTTCTGGAAGTGGAAAATCAACAATTGCGAAGCTATTAGCACGTTTTTGGGATGTTACTGACGGCTCCATTACGATTGGACATACCAATATTCAAGATATTCATCCTAATGAGCTGGCAAAAAAGATTAGCTATGTAGCACAGGATAATTTTTTATTTAAAACTAGTCTTATTGAAAACATTAGAATGGGAAATCCACACGCTAGTGATGAGGAAGTCTATCGTGCCGCACGTTTAGCAAGATGTGATCCGTTTATTGCCCGACTAGAGAACGGCTATGATACTGATTCTGGTGAAGCAGGCAACAAGCTATCTGGTGGGGAAAAGCAACGTATCGCCATAGCACGTGCTATCTTAAAAAACGCTCCAATTATAATACTGGATGAAGCAACAGCGTTTACTGATCCAGAGAATGAAGCAGAAATACAAAAAGCTTTTAACGAGCTAGCAAAAGATAAAACGCTCATTGTCATTGCTCATAGATTATCCACGATTAAACATGCTGATCAAATTGTCGTGTTAAAGGATGGCAGTATTCATAAAATTGGCACCCATAATGAATTGCTCGCAACGAATGAACTTTATCAAACATTATGGAAGGCTCATATTGGTTCAAAAGAACATGGACTCCTCTCTGATACGAATCCATCTCAGGAGGTATCTTTAAATGATTAAAATAATAATGAGAATTATCCAGTGGATTGGCCCATACAAAAAACGTTTATACCTTGGATTTATACTGTCGTTTTTGCAGTCTATTTGTATTGCCCTTCCGATTGTTATAACTGCACATGGTTTGCAAATGATGCTTGATGACTATTATGGAAAAAACGCTTTAGAGATAGATGTAATCTGGTTGCTGTTACTGTTATTATTGCTCACCATTTTCGGTCGTTTTATCTTTGCCTATTTAAAGGCACGTTATCAGGAGAGCATTGGCTATGAAATAACAGCAGATCATCGGATCAAAATGGGACATACCTTGAAAAGGGTCTCACTTGGATTTTTTCAGCAGCATCGGATAGGTGATATTAATAGTACTGTTACCACAGATTTGTCCTTCTTTGAAATGATGGGGATAAAAATGATTGATGTCGTTATCAATGGCTATATTCTAACAGGTACAATGATTTTATTTTTATCACTCTATCAGCCAATTATGGCTCTCGTAGCAATTAGTGGTATTGTTGTATCGTCTATGTTCCTACGACTATTACAAAGACATAGTCGTAGAAATGCTACCTTCCATCAGCAAAGTCAGCACCAGCTTGTTAGTGCTACTTTAGAGTACTTACGTGGCATGTCTGTTATTAAGAACTTTAATCAGGAAGGTATTGCTTCCCGTAATATACAGGATGCCTTTTGCAATAGCAAGCAAGTTAATATAACTATTCAGAAAGGTTTCGGTGTTTTCAATGTCGGACATCGACTAGCCTTAAAGTTGGCTTCTATATTACTTGTATTTGTTGCTTGTTATTTAGTGATGAATGGAGAAATGACACTTGCGGATATGTTCCTTATTACGTTATTTTCATTTGTCATGTTTGATAGTATAGAGCCCATTAGCGATGCAACACATGTGTTGGAAACGATTAATCATACGCTCAATAAACTTGAAGCCGTTGAAAATACCACATTTATTGACGAAGAGGGTCAAGATACCGAGCTAACGCAATATGCGATCCACTTTGACCAGGTTTCCTTTGCCTATGATGAAAGACCTATCATTCAGGATGTATCCTTTACCGTTAAGGAAGGTACAACTACAGCGATTGTTGGACCATCTGGCTCTGGAAAAACAACCCTTTGCAATTTGATTGCCCGATTCTATGATGTTGATTCTGGAGCAATCTCTATTGGTGGCACTAACATTCGCTCTATGCAGTTAAACAGTTTATTATCATCGATTAGTATGGTATTTCAAAACGTCTATTTATTTAATGAAACCATTTATAATAATATTCTTTTTGGGAATCCGAACGCTTCTAGAGATGATGTTATAGAAGCAGCAAAAAAGGCACAATGCCATGACTTTATTATGTCGCTGGAATATGGCTATGATACGGTTCTTAGTGATGGTGGTTCCTCTTTATCTGGCGGGGAAAAGCAACGAATCTCGATTGCCCGCGCTATTTTGAAAAATGCACCCATTATTATATTAGATGAAGCAACTGCAAGTCTTGACCCAGAAAACGAAACACTTATTCAGGCTGCATTAGAAAAATTAATTCAGGGAAAAACAACCATCATCATTGCCCATCGATTAGCAACAATACAGAATGCCAATCAAATTATTGTTTTAGAAGATGGTCAAATAATTCAACAGGGAACACATCACTCATTAATGAAAGAAAAAGGTGTATATCGTCGCTTTATTGAAATTCGACAGGACGCAGAAAACTGGAATCTTACTACTTGAAAAAATACCAAAAAACAAAAAGTAGTACAGACTATGAATAAATGGTTGTACTACTTTTTTAAAATCTACTATTGGCCCTCCCCTTATTTTCTAGCAAATATTTTATTCTTCTATTAACAAGTTTGTAAATATTGTTAAGTTTTAACATTTGTGTTTGAATTACCAATAAATTATGCTACTCTATAAATAGGGTAAAACCTACAAAAATTCCTATAAAAGGATTTTCATTAATGAAAGCCTTGAGGGATAATTTCAAAGGAGTGGTGTTCATGTTAGGTTGTAGTAGTTTAGCGATTCACACAACAGATCAGAAAAATCTATTTGCTCGAACAATGGATTTCACAATGGAACCAGATAGTAAAGTTATCATTGTGCCACGTAATTATGGAATACGACTGCTTGAAAAGGAAGATGTTGTTCTAAATAATCAATATGCATTCATTGGGATGGGTAGCACTGATATTTCATCCCCTGTTCTATACGATGGTGTTAATGAAAAGGGCTTAATGGGAGCAATGCTATACTATGCAACATTTGCAACGTATGCAGAGGAGCTTGAGGAAGGTAAAAGAGGCATAAATCCGGTTTATGTAGTATCACAAATTTTAGGTAACTGTGTAACCATTGATGATGTGCTGACAAGATTAGAGGCATTTACACTTATTAATGAAGCCAATGCCATTCTTGGATTCGCTCCTCCTCTGCACTTTACTTTCACAGATGCCTCAGGTGAAACAATTGTAATTGAGCCAGATAAAACAGGAATTACCGTCCACCGTAAGACAATTGGTGTAATGACAAATAGCCCTGGCTATGAATGGCATCAAACGAATCTGCGGGCTTATATTGGTGTTAATCCTTACCCACCAAATGATATTACGATGAGTGATTTAGAGCTAACACCATTTGGACAAGGTGCAGGTGCATTAGGTCTTCCAGGCGATTTCACCCCATCAGCTCGTTTCCTACGTGTTGCTTACTGGAAGAAGTATACGGAAGAAGCGAAAAATGAAGTGGAGGGCGTAACAAACCTATTCCATATCCTTTCTTCTGTTAATATTCCAAAGGGTGTTGTGCTCACAAAGGAAGGAAATACGGATTATACAATTTATACGTCAGCAATGTGCTCACAAAGTAAAAACTATTACTTTAAGCTCTATGATAATAGTAGAATTTCTTCTGTTTCTTTAATGGATGAGAATTTAGATAGCTCAACATTAATTACCTTTGAATGGGAACGTGCACAGGATATAAAGCAACTCAACAAAGTTAATGTTAAAAGCTAATTACTCTTTCGTTCTATAAAACAGGTAAAGGACCAGACTCCATCTGAATGGAGTACCTGGTCCTTTTGATTGGATTAGTTACTGTAAACTTATTCAAATTTGTTTTTCTTATTACTTATAAAATCGGTGAAAACTAGAATACCAACTATTATAAAGCTTAGGCTAACAAGACGGAAAATCATCTCTAAGCTCATCCATTCTGCTAAAATTCCTAATACAAAGGCGCTAATGCCAACACCTACATCAAAACTAGAAAGGAAAGTTGCATTGGCTGCCCCACTTTTTGCTTCATCTACTTTTTGAACAGTCCATGTTTGTAGGCATGGCATCATTGTTCCATAACCTGCTCCGAATAAAATCGCTGCAATGATCAGCATTAAATTATTTGTGGTATAGGATAACACGACAAGTGATAAAAATCCTAATATGGCTGACACAATGATAATAGACCATGGTCCATTTTTATCAAACCATTTTCCTGTAAATGGTCGTAATAAAGTGGAAACAGTCGCATTGATAAGAAAGAATAAGAAAATATGTTTTATATCCTTTTGTTCCCCATAAAGTACTAAGAAGGTTATAATCGCTCCAAAGCCAAGTGTCGTAATAACGGTCAATAATGCTTGGAACCTTACATCCTTTTCAAAAATCGCTTCTACAAATCGAAATGGCTGCTTCTCATATTTAACAGGAGTAGATGAAGAGACAAATTGAAGTGCTACTATCGCTAACAGACTAAGTATTACTGATGAATAAATTAATATTTGGAAGGAAAAGGTATTATAGATAAGAATACCTATACTCGGTGCAATAATAGCGCCAACTGTTGTTGAAATAGAGAAATACCCCATTCCCTCTCCTAATCTAGCTTTAGGAATTAAATCGACAGCCATTGTACTATTGGCTGTAGTTGATACCCCCCATGCCGCTCCATGGAAAAACCGTAACAATAGGAAAAGCCAAATAATGTTAAGAAAAGGATACAGCATAGTAACGATCAATAAAGTCATACCTGCTCCGATTGCAAGACTTTTTCCTTTATTATCAATCAAATAGTAACCTACAAAAGGTCTGATTAAAATTGCACCTATCGTAAATATAGTTGTTACCAAGCCTACTTGAATAGAAGAGGCATTTATGCTTAATAAATAGGCTGGTAAAATTGGTAATAACATTTCAAAGCCTATAAAGATTAAAAAATTACTTATAAATAAAAAAAGAAATGATGGTGTAAAAATTTTTTGCTTTTTCATAGTTTGTGTCCTCGCTTCTAATTATTTTCTAAATTAGAAGCATATCGCACACTGAAACATTCCTAAATTGTCTAAGTTTTTTAAACAACAAGTCTCACCCTTTCTAACACTGTTATATTGAGGGATTACAATAATCTTTGACTATTTTGACAAGCGACTCATCATTGATTTTTTCTGTAAAATACAAAAAAGACGCCATTAAATCCGGCGTCTAATAATTGCTTTGTATCCTGCACAAACAATAAAAGTTCTAATTTTTATACTACAAAGGCAAAAAGCTTCCGGCTATTTTCTATATGAAGTTTACTTAAAAAAGTACAGACTGGTCCCTTTGACAGTAAATCATCAAGTTGTAAATATGTTTTTACTTCTGTTGCAATTCTTCTGAAAACAGTTTCCATGACTTTTTGCCTCCTCTCTCATTATCAATTAATAGTATTAGTATAATTTAATACAAGTTGATGAAAAAAGCAAATTCTTCTTTCAATATTTATTGCCTCTACATGTCATTTTCGAGGTTTTAAAGTATTCCAAGTTTGTTGACTCATTGGAATGAATTAATACTAAAAAATACTTTCACATTGTTTCAAGATCAATTATGCCTTGGCATAATTGCGTCCGGAATCGGCTTTGAGCTTATACAAAGAACTCCTTTCCGATTCCGTGACATCCGCCGGAGGCTTTAACTTCTTTCAGCGGGTGTTTGGACACCCTCCGAAAAGTAGCTTAAATTCGCATTCATCTCACCACCTATAGAGGTGGGAGACTTCTGCTGAAAGAAGTTAAATAAAGAAGAAATGCCATTATTACGATTTATATAACCAGGGTACTCCAATAAGCATTTATCCTATCTGTATGTCAACCAAACATAAAAATAGCCCCCTTATCAAAAATAAGAGAGCTATATATATTTCATAATCTATCACTTATCTACAACTGGCTTTAATAGATTTGCTGGAATAAAATCAAAATTCTTATCTCCCACCATCAAATAACCATTGATTTCAATTCCTGATGAATAAAAGACAGCTCCCTTCAACTCTTTTCTAGAGTATCTTGTAATCATTGGACCATTATATAGCTCTGTATCTTCTGTTAATATATAGGAGCCTTCATTTCTTGTTATCTTTTCAAAAATTCGAATATCAGTGCTATCAAGAATACCGGTATTAATTACAGGTCCTCCTTCAATATCTCCTGCACAATAATGGCGATATAATTTGCCCTTCTCAATAGAAACTAGTAATGATGCTGGAATACAAACCTCTTCACGTTTTCCAACTTTTAAATACTCACCATATTTGATGTAGGAATATGGATATCCAGGATTTTCAACACCAAGATGATTAATCATGACCAATGCCGGATTGTTATAGAAAGATGTACGAATATCGATTGGTACTTCTTTGAAAACTACCAAATCCGTTGCTTGTACCCGATATTGCCCCATTTGATAAAATGTTTTGCCATCATATTTCTCAATATCATACGTTTTAAAGAAATTATTGCGCTTAACCATCAACGAATCAAATGTGCCATCTGGATTTTTCTTGTATACCTTGATGTCTTTTTTAAAGGTCATTTTTCCGGTTTGACCTTTCACAACTTCTGCTCCATCATACATCACTTTTGCTTCTGAATTTGTTGGACTTACTACTGCAAATAAAAATGCTGCTAGTAACACAATAAATGATTTTTTCATTATCCTCCCCCTACTCAGGTTTAATTTTAGAAAAATTAATTTCTGAATATACTACTGATTTTAATGGACATATAGCGATGTAAATCAATAATTTCAGAGTATTTAATATAATTTTCCCTCACTTCTTGTCCTCACCAAGCTAAAACAAATACAACTAACCACTCGTTCTTTATAGTATCTATTAGTTTTGAATCAATTAATAAATCAAGTATTCATTAATTATTTGTATTCCAAAACCCAATACTTTTCTCCAGGTTTCCCTTCTTCAACAACTTTCCTCCAACCCTTATTTTCATAGAATTTGAGTGCCTTATAATTTTCTGACACACATTTCAAACTTAATGGTGTATTCATTTTATTGATGGAGGCATTCAATAATAAACCACCAACACCCTTACCAGAGCAAGTAGGGTCAACAAAAAGACAATGTATAAAGTTATCTGCTAAGTATAGTGCCGCAAACCCTAGAATTTTACCGTCTTCCTCAACTAAAATTACATAATCTTCAGTTGTATCATTATCAAAATCTTCTAATGTCAATTCCTCTGCATTTTCCCAATGGAAGTTTTTGCGGCGTGATTCCAGATAAATGCGCCTTAAATCAGGATAATCTAATTCACTTGCTTCTCTAATATTCATCATATAATCCTCCAATTCTATTAAAATATAACATAAACTCCATCTATCAACCTATTTTTTTAAAATTGAAATCAGAATTTTATTTCTTTCACTAAACCTTGGAACAGAGGTACTACCTAAATGATATATATCTATGATTTTATTCCCAAAAATAAGATTCAGTTCTTCAACCTCTTACATAAACATTGGAATCCATTTCTCATAGTACGAACTTACTTCTACCTTTCGTAAATTATCCCCTCTAAATCATTTTTTCTTTTATCACACTTGATTTAATAAATTTCTTAAACAACTATTCTGCACCGTTCGTATTATAAGGTCAGCCAGATATTTCTGGTTGACCATTTTTTATATAGTTTTATTATAGCAGTAGCCAGGGTAGAACGTATCTGCACGTGGGGCTTGCCCCCCCTCGCTAAAGAAATTGAAGAATATAGTATTATCAAATCTATCCCAGGTATCGGTGAAAAAATCGCTGCAACGATTATTTCTGAGATTGGTGAAATAGATTGATTTAACACCCCTAAAAAGCTTGTGGCTTTCGCTGGAGTTGACCCAAGTGTTTTCGAATCAGGTAAATTTTCAGCGACCAAAAATCGAATTGCAAAACGAGGTTCAAGCAGACTTCGTCATGCCTTGTTCATGGTTGTTCGTTGTGCAATACAAGATTGCAGGAAAACTAAAACAGACGATACAATCATTCCTCGAAACAAGAAATTACGTGAATTTTACGATAAAAAACGTGACGAAGGAAAACCTTTCAAAGTAGCAATGATTAGCTTGTATTAATAAACTATTACATTGGATTTTTGCCTTATTAAAAAACAAATCTGCGTACCAAGATTTAGCTTGATAAGTAAGTACAGCTAAATCGAACAAAACCTTCCAAAAACAAACTTTAGGAAGGTTATTTGTCAAGCACTTTTTAGTATAGCACTCTCCTATTAAACTTTTAACAGAAAATTATTGACAAACTATTAGCTGGTTTAGTTTATTAGTACACATTATTTAAGCAACGTTTGAAGAGTTATTAACAAAGGTGTACACTGGAATTATTAGTTGGGTTTATTTAATGTTCAATCTTTATTAGAAATCATTTCACAGAATTTCAAAGAACAATATTATTGCAATAATGTATTTTTATAGTTAGTTTTAAGTATTGCCATAATAATTTCATCCGAATAATTGCCATTGTAATATAACGATTCACGCAAGACGCCTTCTTTTACAAAGCCAACCTTCTCATAGGCTCTTATTCCTCGCAAATTATGGTCAAATACTTCTAACTGAAGACGATTTAAATGTAGTTCCTCAAAAACAAATTGTAATACAATCTTAATAGCCTCTGATCCATATCCTTTGCCAGTTAGCTCAATCGAGCTCATAGAAATTCTAAATCCTGCTTTTTTATTGTCTTCTTCAATATCTAAAATAGATAGTTCACCTATCATCTGGTCATTTTCTTTTAAACAGATTGCAAAATCATAACGTGATGAATCATTATTTATCTTTTTAATATGGGCTTTAATCTGATCTAATGTAAAGTTAGGTTTCGTTCCTGTCATATATCGAATTTCTTCTTCTGTAGTAATTCCAAGTATAACAGGTGCATCTAATTCTTGAAGGGTGCGCAAATAAATTCTTTTACTTTCTAAGTTCATATTAAATTCTCCTCAAATTATTATTTAGTATTGATTCCTACTTCCATATTACATTAATCTTGTAATGCTTCGATATGCCTAAAACAATTAATAAATGTTTTATACCTACTAAAAAAAATTCGCTATTTAGTTGCCATTTAACTTGAACTGAAAAAAAAAACTAGAACATTGATGTAACAATGCTCCAGAAGGGAAGACAATTCTTGACGACCATTAAGAATTATTTTTTATTTTGATGGGTAAGTTTAATCAAGATTTTCATCATTTCCTCGATCAATCTTTTTTGAGTAAACAATTTTTTTTATGGTTTCAATTGAGAGACAATATTCAACAGCTAATTGTTGAATACTTATTCCATTGTTAAAAGACGCTTTGATATTACTGTTTCGGTGGTCAATGAGCTGCTTTCCACCACTTACAGTTCCCCATTTTTGATAGTTTGTTTCTTGTTTAGGTATGTACAGATTTTCTCCTTGGACATACTGTTGTATTTCTAGTAATAACTTCTCAGGTAAAACTTTTGAGGCATTTACATATTTCAATCTTGCTCGCTCCCTATTTTAAATTAGAATAAATAAGGTGCAAAGCCAAAATATTAGTTCAGTTTAGTTTGTATGGCGATAAAACTAAATATTTAACCCCATGCAAAGTATCGCTCTTCTAATAATTAGCTTTGCATGAGTGTGAGAATTTGTTCCAGATAATCTTAAATGATTTTTCATGTCTAAACTCCTCCTTTTAATTATCTATTATAACAATATGTACCATTATGAATGAAATAGTAAGCTTTTAGATATTTTTATGTGTTAACCCTAATATAGAGTAGATTTACAAAAATATGCTATTAAATATAAAAATTTCTCTCTATTTTTTAATGGCTAACCTTTATTAAATTTCATTAACCATTCAGCCAATTATCTTACGATGATTCACCATACACTGTTGATTGTGTATGCCTTCTTTTAACCGGTTATAGAAAGATACTGACGTTTTTATATGGTGTTTCTTCTATAATGTGATGTTTTACTAGGCTTCAATTTAGTACGCCTTACAGCTTTACTATCAGATTGACCTTGAAATCCGATAAAAGATGATGATGGAACTCCCTTAAATTTTATCTTTACAAATTTATGGTCAGTCGGAATGTAAATTTTAAGATCATCCGGAGCAACTAGGTCACTCTGATATAAAAATACAATCAACCATATAGTCATTTAACCAAAAGGATAAAAATGATGCAAGCGACCATTTCGATGATTTAAATTAATTAGTCACTTGCTCAATTTTTCATTTCATATCTGCTCACATAATTCCCTAAAATTACACCCACGACAATGCCATTTTTCAAGCGTTTGTTCAAAGTCTTCAATGTCTAGAGGCTCATTTAAAAAAATATCAGCTTGGTACTTTTTCATTTCCAAGACACTACGCTGAAATATATACAAAATATTATCCATATCGATGTTAGTAAATACATATTTCTTGCGTTTTCCTGTTAATAAGTATTCGTTATATACCTCGATTTGCTCAAGTGATACACGGTATTTTTGCTGTACATAATAGGCATAGAGCGCTAATTGCTGACGGTCATCGTCAGACTCACTCCCCGTCTTCCAATCGACAATCACCCACTTATCCGTAAGCTCATCATAGTAATGGAAATCCATTACGACAAATACTTGGATATCGTCTATTTTCATGGAGCGAAATTGTTCAGGCTCACCAATACGTAGAGAGCCCTTTTGTGCCGTAATTTGCCGGAATGTTTCACTCATCAGAAAATGGTTAAAGACAAGCCTTAAACGTTCTTTATAGTCCTGAATAAGTTCAGGTTTAAGCTTCCCAGTATAGTAGATTTCCTGCATCATATAATACTTTGTGGGCTTTTGTCTCCATAATTCAAAATGGCGTGTAGAGTCAACAAAAGCAGCATTAAGCTGGCCCCGTGCCCAATGTATCAGCTCCTCTACAGTTGGCGCTTTTCCTGTTTGTAAATAATCATTAATTGCCTGCTCGATATACCGGTGGACAATTTGCCCAAATAAAATCGGCATGGATTGTAGCTTTTTTAGGCGATAGACATGTTGATGAAAAGGCTCTACATTGTAGCTTAGCCAACCATTATGTGAAAAGTAATATTCATAGCCATATTTTCGTGCACAACTGGTTAACGTTTTATGACGAGAAAGTGACCACGAAAAGGTTGGGTATGGTGTAATGTCAAACATTTGAATCGCCTCCTTAGAGCTGTTTCATAAAATCATAGACAAGCTGTAATATTAATACAATGGTTACAATACGCAGCAACAGCTTTACTTGTTTGGCATTGACCTTTCGAGCAAGGACAATACCAATCTGGGCGCCAATCGTTGAACCGATCATTAAAATAAGTGTTAGTGGCCATTCAATTTTTCCTGTGGCAATATACGTTATCGCTGCACCAGAGCACATGGCAAAAACGCCAACACGTGATAGCCCTACCGCTTTTATATAAGATAATTTCTCATGGGCATATGTATAAAGTGCCAGCGTACTACTCCCTGGACCAAACATTCCATCATAAAAACCAACACCCAGTAGAATCGGACCATTTTTACGATTCATAATAAAGTGCTCCCTATCGCCAAAGTCAGCCCCGCCGATAAATGACATAATTAAGGCAAACCCTAATAAAATAATGGCGATAAGCGTCAATGCCTGACTGTCCATTAATGATGCAAATAAGCCACCAAGTGTCCCTCCAATCAGCGATACCAGTAAAACGGAGCGCATTTCTGACCACGCCAATTCTTTTCTTCTATAAATTGTATAAAAGCTGGAAAAAGCACTTACCATATTAGACACCTTATTAGCGCCAATCGCTGAATGGACGGGCACTCCCATTAGCATCATGGTTGGTAGGGTTATCAATCCTCCACCTCCGACCAATGTGCCAATAACATTACCAGCAATTCCAATGCTTAAAAATAATAAGTATTCCATGTAATCCTTCTTTCTGTACCACACAGGTTGTCATTCTATGATACAGTATAACAGAATGCTATTTTGAATGACGAAAAGCGAGGTGAATCAATGCACGGGCAACAAAAAACACCTACGCCACGTTTTTGTATGCAACTAACATGGATTGTCGGCACTATATTTCTTGCGGGTGTTACTGCAACGCTTATTCAATATCATAAGCTGCCAGGTTCAATACCCGTTTTACAAAGCTTTACAAGTGAACATGCACAGTTTGGTCCAAAAATCGCTATTTTTTATTTACCTTTTGTTGCACTTATGCTGTTTTTGCTACTACATTACTTAGAGGTCAGGGCTGCCTACCCCGTTTTACGTAAAAATAAACCGACTCTTTCCCATGGTCAAAGACAAAATGGAATTTTAACGTTTTGTCTCATTAAAAATAGTATCTTACTATACTTTACGTACTCACTTTTCAACGACTTAACAGTTGCATTAGGCCATAATCGTATTTTACAGCAATGGCATGCCTATCTTTTTCTAGTTTTATTAAGCGTGATTTTCATCGTAGGCATCATACGTGGTGTTTTACTAGGAAAAAAAATTTAACAGTTTACCATTGAAAAAACACCTTCATTGTTGATGTACTCAACAAAAGGTGTTTTTGATATTATTAGGATTAATAGTTCATAATCACAAAAACAAGTGCAACAGTAATAATATAGATTTTTATGGTTTCTACTTTATAGATAGCATAATGCTGGATGTCTCGTTTGAGATTATACCAAATGATGACACCATAGAAAACGGCGAGCGTAAGCATCAACGGCTTGTATAAAGGCCCCACCCAAGTTGCCCAAGCAAAAATACCGAAAGTTACTGAGAGGAATAATAGTAGCAGCCACCATTTTGATTTAGGTGGTTTATAATTATCTAATTTACGCCGTTTATAGTAGGAGGCTGAAAATAAATTGGCTACGACCACGATAAGAGGCAGGATTAAAAACCAAGGTTTTGTATTTACACTATATAATAATTGAAATACTTCGCCATACATATCTGATGTTCCCACAAAAAACTGCCCACTATCAATATTTAGCATGCCTGTATCAGAAATCTGGTAGTGCTCCTCTTGATTATCCCTTACAACGACTACATCTGTAATATAATTACCTAGCCTACCATCTCCCTCTTCAACATAATGTGTAAGGTCTTGAAAAAAGTTATAGATTTTTCTATCGTTAACCCTTTCCACAGATGTATACAAGTCTGAACCTCGTGCAAAGAATTTCCCTTCTTCTCCTCCAAAATATTTATAAATCGTTTGAATAGATTGATTGGCGCTCTGTGGTAATGTGGAATTTTGTGGTAATAGGATTAAAAATAAAGCAATCATAGCCGTTGTAAATAGTAAAACACCTTCCTTCCAGATTGTTAACCCCTTTTTCTTCTTGTGCTGAATACGCTCATAAATACGCGACTTTACAGCCTGATCCTCTGGTAATTTATTGAGTTTCTTTAGTCGATTGTGCAAATCCATATTCGTCACCTCCCAATATTTTCTCTAATGCTTTTAGTGCATTTCGCTGTGTATTTGCTACTTTTACTGTAGACCACCCTAAAATTTCACAGGTTTCAGCCAATGTCAGTTCTTCAATTTTTCTGTATATCACTACTTCACGATACGCTGGCTTTAATAATTGGATGGCTTCATAGAGCAGTCGACGATCCTCAGACTGGATAATCCATTCATGTGGCACATAATGTGTCTCTCGATCCTCATGACTTTTTTGAAATGGCAGCCATTTAATTAACGCTTTTTTTCTATACGAATCATAGACAATATTTCGTGCGATTTTTCTGATATAAGTACCTAAAGCTGCCTCATTTCGAAATTGTCCTTTATAAACCCTTAGAAATGTTTCCTGTGTTAAATCCTCTGCTAAACTAGGATCTGAAACCATATAATAAATAAATTGATAAATACGTTGAAAATATCGTTCATATAATTCATCAAATTCCATCTTTTCACCTCTCTTACACCGTTCAACTGGCGATTTCTACTACATTTTTTAAGCTTCACTATAATAGACGAAGCAGACAGCATAATTTGTATAAATTTTTTTATTGCAAGAAAAATAAGCTACCTGATGCCAATTAGCGTCAAGTAGCTTAGATTCTTTTTTACATTTTCTTTTGCATCTCTTTAAATGAATGGGTTAATGCATATTTTTGTACACCGCGTGCCAGATTAATGCTTTCTGTCTGATACTGCTGAAATGCGTCTTCATTTTTTATGGTATAAGCATAAATCGCTTCAATCGCTGGCTGCATCCATGGCTGTGTAAGCTTAGCACTCCGCATATCTGCTGTTCGTCCTTCAAGAGCAGCGATATAACATTTTGCATAGCTTGCTAATGGCTCTTTATTTATTTTATCTGCTGCATCCTTTGCTTCCTCTAAATTCTCTTCCATGATAGCTTTTATAAATATATAATTGTACTTCACTGCTGGCTGCTTATACTTCTTAATAACCACATCTAATGACTGTAACTGTTCTTCCTTTGTTTCATAAGCTACTGCATAAAGATAAGCAAAAAATGGCTCTTTTTTGCGATCTTTCACAAGCTTATCTACCGACTGCATATTATTTGTTCGAAATAAAATATGTATATGTCTATATATTATTGCTAGTACAATAAGCGCAAATATAGCAAGTGAGATTGATAGACGAACGCCTGCTAGTGATAGCATCATTGCTAGTATAATAATAACCAAATAAAAAAGGGTAAGTTTTACAAGCCTCATATAATCCTCCTACTGTAGTTTCCTTCGCATTTTTCGAGAAAAAATATAGCCCGCTCCAATGAAGAATACAAGTGCCATAAACTTCATGATTGGAATGATAAATAATTTGCTAATGATGAAAACCACCAAAATATAATAAACGATCATCGCCAGCAAAAATAAAGTCAACTTATTCATTTTGCATCCTACTCTCTTTCAATGCCGCTTCAATTGCCGCAAGTGCTTTCGGACCCATACCATGTAAATGCTTTAACGTTGATAAATCCACCTTTTGCAATTGCTCTAATTGAGTATATCCGGCTGCATTTAATGCTCGTATAGCAGGCTTCGCTACACCCTTTGGCCATTCTGTCATTTATGCTCGCCCCTTCCTTTTTCGACTGTTAAATATCTCTGTACCTATAATTCCTATCAATAGTATAACGATGGATGCAACATGATAATCAACAAAAAAAGAAGTAAACGCTATTTGAAAGTAATGGAGTATTACCGTAAGAATACGTCCTCCCATTAAAACTAAACCAATAATTAAGCAAGCCTTTACTAGTTGTTCGATAAATTTCACTTCTAACACCTCTAAGCTATTATGCAATTGAAAAGGATGAAATGCAAATTAGCCAATATGCTATTTGCTTGCTTTATAAAGTAGATCAATCAATTGAGATGTAACTATCAGTAAATGCTAAAAAAGATGAAAGGAGTATATGTTTTATTTTCTTATCATATCCAAATTTCAAAAGAACAGAAAGGCGATTTTTCATTTCCTAAAATGTAATTTAAAAAGTTAAAAGCGCCTCACCATTTTTTAGGGGGCGCTATTGCTATGCAGCCATTCCCGGATGGTATAAGCATATAGACGATTTGGTTGAATATATTGATAGAAAAGTTTGATTGTATTTAATGGTCTTGATTTTCATATTCACTTCTTAATATAGACATAATATGTAAAGATTCGAAACCTTTTTCATTTTTTAGGCATTCCCTTAATGTTCCCTCAACCACAAATCCCTGTTTTTTATAAAGATGAAAAGCACGCATGTTGTTTACCTTTACATCTAACCATAGACGATTAGCATTATGTTTCGTAAATACCCAATTTTTGATAAGCCTAAATGATTCCTTCCCATAGCCCTTTCCTTTTTCCCCAATTGTAATCCTTACCAACTCAAGGCTTAAATTGGGATTCTCTAATCCAGCAATAATTATATATCCTACTGGATGATTATCTTCTACAATCAAATGCAATATATCTGTGTTTTCAATTGCCTTTTCATGCTTTTCTTTAGACCACGGGATAATAAATTTTGCATTTTCTTCATTTGATTCTAAGCTACAAACAAAATCTAAATCTCTTAATTCTGTTTTTCTTAATGATAAAATGTCAGATTTTAAAAACAAACATATCCCTCCCTATTTTTCTACACCTGTATGTATTTTTTTAAATTTGCTAAACATAGAATAAACGTTACACTTTTCCACCCTAACGTCGTTTTCAAAACTGCTCCTCATTAATTCTAGTTCGACATCTTTGCTTCATAACCTTTCTGGATTTCTTACTAGAATGTTTTTAAACCTATCTTGTATGAACTATTTTTCATTGTTGTATTAAAAAACATTAATCATAGCGAAGAAGGAAACAATCAGATTGCAAAAGCTGTGTATACACCAGCTCGTGATTATGGAGCCATTGGATTTTTTTTCGTTTATCCACCCCATTAAATAACCTGCTAATCCCGTTACAATCACAACTAACACTACAACTCCAAAAGGAATGGCAGAAAATAGCATCAATCCATGAATACTACCAAAAAGTAAGCTTTGCAGAGTATTTCCTATCTGAAAGCCAAATGTATGTGCAATTCTTTTTAATAAAAAGCCCCTAAAAAACAGTTCCTCTGACAAGCCCGTTTGAATAATTGCGTAAAGAAGCACGGGGATAATCGCAGTAAAGCCAAGTCCTGCAAAACGATTTGACGCTAAAAGTGAGCTGTCTATATAAAAAAAGACGATTAGGCTAGACGGTACAAATAATAAAAAAATCGTGAGTAAAAACCATACAGTATAATTTCCTTTATTTTTGATAACAGGCTTTTTAATACCGAGCCATGATAAAAATGATTGTTTCTTTCTTGCTGTGAAAAACCACCAACAAAATGGTATTGCTGAAAATAAAATAACTTGAATAATGGCACTGATAGCACTGTTTATAATCATAATTTTTCCTCCTGCTTCGTTTTCTTGGTCATTTCTTCATGTTAAGCATATAAAACAATTGAGAGGAAATCAATATAATTTTAATGATAAACATTAAATAATTAATTTAAATAATTAAATAATGAATGTTAATCATAAAAAATGCGACTAGAATCTACTAGTCGCTGTCTTTGTTTATTCGGTTTTAATAAACCCATGTAAAATACTGATGCTCGTTCATGGACCCTTAACTCGCCATTTTTGCATTTCTTGCTAGATAATCTGACGACGCTCACTACCCACTTTATCAGCCATATCAACGATGGATAGACCTCTTCTTTCCAGTATTGATGTAATACACTACCATTTTAGTGTGTGAGGTTTTAACATGCATATTTAATGTAACTACTACCAATATTTAATAAAATGAAAAACATCCTGATCTATTTTCATTCCAAGCTTTTCATATAGCTTTTGAGCTTGTTTATTATTAGTCGCTGTTTCTAAGGTTATATATCGTGCATCCTCATTTTTACAGTATGCATAACATTCTTCAATTAAACGCATTGCCACACCTTGCTTTCTCGCATGTTCTGCCACAAATAGATCATTTAATAGAAAGGCTTTTTTCATCGCAACTGATGAAAAAATAGGGAAAAGCTGGACAAAACCTACTGGCTGAGCATCTAAATACGCAAGGAAAATAATGGATTCCTCCTTCTGCAAACGCTCCTTTAAAAATTGCTCAGCTTGCTCTAAATCTGAAGGTTGGTTATAAAACTCTCGATAGGCATTAAATAATGGGACTACCTCTTTTACTGTTGCAAGTGTTACTTTTTTCATTTCCATTGTAAATCTCTCCATTTCTTTTTATCAGTCTTTCTTGTATGATAATAAAAAACATTCTGACATATAAAAAGTGACAAAAATAAATATTTCAACATGTCAGAAAGGAGCCTTATGAATGATTTTATTTTTTTCTTTACAGATAAAGAGGCAAAATATAAGCAAATTTATCAGCAAATCAGAACTTTAATCGAGCAAGGTAGCTTAAAAACAAATGATACGCTTCCCTCTATTCGTAGGCTAGCAGATACACTACAGGTGAGTCGCAACACGACCTTAACTGCCTACGAGCAACTTGTCGCAGAGGGATATATACGTGGAGAAGGAAGAAAAGGATATTTTGTCAATGAATTTGAGCAGGTATTTTTACATGAGGAGCCAGGACCAAGCATTCCCAATAAAAAGCAAATCACTGGAAATATCACCATTGATTTTCGAGCAGGTGCTGTCGATCAACAGTATTTTCCGTTAAAGATTTGGCGACAAATGGCCAATCAAATATTACACGGGGAAGAATGCTATACATATGGGGACCCGTTTGGTGAACCTCGTTTAAAGGAACAGCTTGTGGGTTATTTATTACAAGCTCGCGGTGTTCATGTTGATACTGAGGACATTTTTATTGGCAGCAGCACACAGCAACAGTTAATTTATTTAGGCTTTTTATTAAAAGAGGATTTTGACAGTATTATTTTGGAGGATCCAGGTTATAATGGAGCGCGTGAAGCCTTTAAATTACATAACTTCAAGATAGAGTCATTGCCTGTTTTGGAAAACGGGGCACAGCTTCATCACTTAGCACATTTACATGCACGTTTAATTTATATTACACCTTCCCATCATTTTCCCTATGGCGTTTCGATGAGCATCCAGCAACGACAAGCCTTGATTCAGTGGGCTAAACAAGTGGATGGCTATATTCTAGAGGATGACTATGATAGCGAATTCCGCTATACACAGCAGCCATTCCCTGCCCTTGCCTCTATTGATAAATCGCGTGTTATCTATAGTGGCACATTTTCTAAATCCTTTTTACCAGCAGTTCGCTTAAGCTATATAGTACTGCCCAAAACATTTGTCTCTAAATATAAAGAACGCTTTCAATATTTTGAGCATAATGCTTCCTCTCTCCATCAATTAACAATGGCAGCATTTATGGAAAAGGGCGAATGGACAAGGCATATTAAACGAATGCGGATTACCTATAAACTAAAGATCAATCGTCTAGTACAGGAGCTACAACAACAATTTGGAGACAAGATTACAGTATTAGGAGCACAATCAGGTCTTTATATTTTAGTGAAAGTACATATGCAGCTTTCTGAGCAGCAACTCATAGAAAATGCTGCACAGTATGGCGTTAAGGTATATCCAACCAGCCCCTTTTTCCTAAGGCAAACAAGCACTGAGCCTATCATTCAACTAGGCTTTAGCAAATTGCAACTAGATGAAATTGTTTTAGGAGTACAACTATTAAAAAAAGCTTGGTTAACTTAATAGATATCCCCCCATTTTAAACAATACCGAAATAAGGGTGGATTTGTTTCCTAGTTTTAATTTATTATCCAAAAAAGGTGGCGTTTGTTCAAAAACAAAGTATTGTTTTTAGGACGGAGCGATTTATTAATAAAACCGAGCGACTTTGGGGTTGAACTGAGCTCTTTCCTTTTCAAACCGAGCGACTTTGAGGTTCAACCGAGCGCTTTTCTTTTCAACTCTGAGCGACTTTGAGGTTCAACCGAGCGCTCTTCTTTTCAACCCGAGCGACTTTGAGGTTGAACCGAGCACTTTCCTTTTCAACCCGAGCGACTTTGAGGTTCAACCGAGCACTTTTCTTTTCAACCCGAGCGATTTTTGGGTTAAACCGAGCACTTTTCTTTTCAACCCGAGCTACTTTGCGGTTGAACCGAGCACTTTTCTTTTCAACCTGAGCGACTTTGAGGTTCAACCGAGCGCTTTTCTTTTCAACCCGAGCGACTTTGGGGTTGAACCGAGCGCTTTTTTTCTCAAACCGAGCAATTTTAAAGATCACAGGAGCACTTTTCTATTGAACCTGAGTAAATTTTAGATTAATCTGAGCACTATTCTTCTCACACCGAGCAAATATAGCTTTAAAACCTAGTACTTTTCTACAAAATAAAACCTTCACACTCAAAAAAGGTGAAGGTCATCCTCTTGCTATGTATTATTTTGGGACATACTTTTGCAGATGCTTTGGGATTTCACGTACGTCCATTAAAAATGGCATCATTAAGACTAAGGCAAATAAGTAAATCGCGATACCAATTGCTACTGCAGAGCTTTTTACCTCTTCATCAATCACATAAGGCATTGTTACATATGGTACAAAGACTAATAATAAAATGGAAATGCGTGTCATAGAAGTTAGCATTTGTTTTTTCCCACAGTATGGACAGCCAATAAAGCGAGAAAACGATACTATTGATCGCATTGACTGCTTCCACGACCATTTTTCCTTACATGTAATACATTTTGGCATATCATCTATCCCCTCCATTCACTAATTATGCCATAATTATCATTCCATAAACATATAAAAAGGAATTTGCACAAGTTAAACCCTGTACAAATTCCCTAAGAAGGTTAAAAATAATCGATAAATGTTGGAATACCGACAGGGAGCACTGTCTCAAGTAATGCAATTTCAATGGCATTGCCCTGTAAGCGTTCGATTTTTTCCAAATAGCTTGGTCGTTTATAGCCTAATAGCATTGTGGCTAATGTTTGCACTGTTAGATGAACAGCATTTTCGGACAGTGTATCACTAATCTTATCAACACTAACCTTTTCTTCCTTTACCGTAATCACAAATGTGCCATTATTCCACGCTACAATACGGTCACTAACAGCCAGTCGTAACTGAAAATCATTTCCCACAAATGGATAACGTAATAAAAATTCTTTGACATCCACGATACGTGCCATAAAATAAGGAGAAACCTTTTGTATAATCTCACTATCCTCCAGTAAAAAGGCAACTGCTTCATTGCCAGTCGTTTTGCCATAAGCATTATAAATCATTGAGCTGTGAGCAGAGACAAAATTCCATAAGCCTTTACGTGCCTCTTCCTGTAGATAGACAATTTCATCAATGTAATAATTTTCCTCCATAATACGATAAAACATATAGCCCTGTGGCACATCATCCTCATCATAATAAACAGCTGCCTGAAGATTAACATCGCTATCAATAAACTTTTCTTCCCAAAAGTCTTCCTGAAACTTCTCATTCCAGGCAATGCTATTGCGTACCATCACACCATGCGTTTTTTGGGCATAGCTTGCATAAATCGCTACAACATCCTCATGCTTTGGATCAACTCGACGTATCTTTCCATTTAGTCCTGCATAATGGGGTAGCTGTGTATCCTTGACCTGAAATTCCACAATATCACTCATAATTTCCCAGCCCTTTTTTCGATAATACGGGATCGAATATGGGAATAAATAGGATATATATTGCCCCTCATTTCGCATGCGCTGCAGACATTCCATAATCAGGCTCTCCATTAAACCATGTCTTGAATATTCTGGATATGTTCCCACAGCCGTTATACCACCCATTTCGTAAATCCGACCATGTACGTTTACCTCAAAAGGTAGGCTTAAAATTTGTGAGACAAGCTGTGTACCATCAAACCATCCTATTGCATGTCCTTCATCGAATTGCTTACTCTTTGCATTGACAAAGCGGCGATCCTTATGGATAGACATGGACATTTGAAACACGTAATTGAGTAAATCTATGGATTGTGCCATTTCATCTAATCGAATTTCTCGCATGATTAAGCCTTTTCGTTGATTCATGATTCCCTCTCCTCATCAAATAACTCTGAAAAAATGGTTTCTGGTGCATTTAAAAAGCGCTTCGTAACAATGTAATGTATGGTCTCCTCATAACGAATAGACTTTATTTCCTCACCATCAAAACTGTAAATTGTTGCATTTGGATAGCCAAGTAAAATTGGTGAATGTGTAGCGATAATAAACTGTGCCTCATGCTCTAAATCCTTCATAATCTTAAGGAGACTGAGTTGCCTTGTTGGCGATAGTGCTGCTTCAGGCTCATCCAATAAATAAATGGCTTTACCTTTAAAGCGATGTATAAATAATGATAAAAATGATTCTCCATGTGATTGATGATGTAATGATTTGCCACCGTAAGCTGCATATTTGTATGGATGCTCTAACAAATCAATATGACTTGCAAATTGATAAAATGTTTCAGAACGTAGGAAAAAGCCATT